>NZ_NKUH01000106.1:0-18674 GCF_009192895.1 Xanthomonas sp. LMG 12460
TTGTCCACGGCTGTGCGGCCCGGGTCACTGGCTTTGCCTGGAAGCAAGTCTTCGATCCGCTCCCATTGGCTCTGGGTCAATTCATAGCGGCTGGGCCGCGACGTGATGGTCTTCGACATCCCCAAAAAATACCGCTGAATGTCGATACAGCCTAGGACGCCACCACCGCCCGGCGCGGCCAGGACCAGCGCAGATTGACCGCCAGCGTCCCCAGCACGATCAGCGCCAGGCCCAGCCACTGCACCGGCACCAGCCGGTGGCCGTACAGCAGGTAGTCCAGCAGCAGCGTCACCAGCGGGTAGACGAAGGCGACCACCGCGATCGCCGCCACGTGCAGGTGCCGGTAGGCGCTGTAGAACAGCACGTACACCACGCCGCTGTGGATCACCCCCAGGCCGATCAGCCAGAACCAGTGGCGACCCGGGTGCAGCGCGGCGCCGCTGGAGAAGCCGGCCAGCATCGCCGCACCGACCCAGCACTGCACGGTCACCACCGCCAGCGGCCGCTCGCGACTGATCCGCCGCGACATCAGCAACGACGCGCCGCACAGCAGCGCGCCCAGCAGGGTCAACGCGATCCCGCCCAGGTAGCCGCGGTCGGCGCTGGACCACAGCCGCAGCGGGTCCGCCGAACAGGCCACGCCGACGAAAGCCAGCAGGGTCCAGCCCAGGTCGGAACGGCGGCTGCGCTCGCCCTGCAGCAACGCCGCCAGGATCAGCATGACGAACGGGAACACGTGGTAGACCATGGTCGCCACGCCGATCGACGAACGCGCCATGCCGGCGAACAGCGCCACCCAGTTGAGCACCAGCAACACGCCACTGAGCGCCGCGTCGCGCAACAGCGCGCGCTCGCGCCACAGGCCGCGCAACTGCCCGCCGAGCAGGCCGCACACGGTCAGGAACAGCGCGCCGAACAGGCAGCGGTAGAACACCGCGGTCACCGGATCCTGGCCGCTCTCGTGCACGAACACGCCGACCGAACCGATCAGCACCTCGGCCAGCAGCAACTGCCACAGTGCCCGCCGGGACGCGCCCGCGGATGTCGCGACGGCGGCGCTCACAGCGCGATGCTCCCGTGCAGGTACTGCACCGCCGCGCCACGCACCTGCACGTGGTCCGGCAGCACCCGGCACTCCAGTTCGCCGCCGCGCGCAGACGCCTGCCACGCACGCAGGTCGCACTTGCCCAGGCGCTGCGCCCACAGCGGCGCCAGCGCGGCGTGGATCGAGCCGGTCACCGGATCCTCGACGCCGCCGTTGGCCGGCCAGAAATAACGCGAGACGAAATCGTGCTCGCGCCCGGGCGCGGTGACCGCGACATCGCGCGGTGCCAGCACCAGCATCCGCGCCAGGTCCGGCACCACCGCGCGCACCTGGGCTTCGTCCGCGTACACGGCGATGTAGGCCTGGTCGTTGCGGTACGCCGCCTGCGGCGCGATCGACAACGCCTGCGCGAGTGCCTGCGGCACCGCCGCCAGCGCGGCCGGCGCCTGGTTCGGAAAGCGCAGGACGAAGCGCCCGTCGGCCTCGCGGTCCACACCCAGTTCGCCGACCGCCGCGGCGCGGAACCGCAACGGCAGCGGCGCCAGGCCCTGGGTGGCGACGACGAAGGCGCTGGCCAAGGTGGCATGGCCGCAGAACCCCACTTCGCGCAGCGGCGAGAACCAGCGGATCGCGAACGCGCCGTCGGCCTCGCGCACGAAGAACGCGGTCTCCGACAGATTGTTTTCGCTGGCGATGGCCTGCATCAGCGCGTCCGGCAACCACGCCTGCAGCGGCACCACCGCGGCCGGGTTGCCGCGGAACCGCACCGTGGTGAAGGCATCGACGATGAACAGCGGCAGTTGCACGCGCGGCCTCGGGAATGGGGAAGGACGCGGCCAGTGTGCGCCGGGGTGGGCGACCAGCACAGAGTCAGATACGCTGCAAATCGACCGATACAGATGAGGCCGCCGCATGCGCCTGTACGAAGCCCTCGCCAGCCAGCTGCGCGAACAGATCGCGCAGGGCACGCTGCGCGCCGGCGAGCGCCTGCCGTCGATCCGGCAACTGGCCGCCGGCCACGGCATCAGCGCCGCCACCGCGGTACAGGCCTGCCTGCAACTGGAACGCGAAGGCCGGGTGCAGGCGCGGCCGCGCTCGGGCTACTTCGTGCGCGCCGCCGCGACACCGCAGCCGGCCGCTGCCGGCCCATCGCGGCGGCGCGCGCCGGGCACGGTCGCCAATCCGGCGCTGCAGGGCGTGCTGGACATGCTCGCGCGCTCTGACCTGGTGCCGCTGCACACTGCCACGCCGGCGGCGGCGCTGCTGCCCGGCGCGCATCTGGCCAGCGCGCTGGCGCGACAATTACGCCGCCAGCGCAGCGCCGCGCTCGACTACGCACCGCCGCAAGGCCATGCCGCGCTGCGCCGGCAGATCGCGCAGCGTTACGCGCACTGCGCCACCGCCGTCGCCGCCGACGAGGTGGTGGTGACCGCCGGCGCGATGGAGGCGATCAGCCTGGCCCTGCGCACGCTCACCGCGCCCGGCGACGTGGTGCTGGTCGAGACCCCGACCTACCACGGCATCCTGCAGGCGGTGGCGGCGCTGCGGCTGAAGGTGCTGGAAGTGCCCAACCGTCCGGGCCAGGGCATCGACGCCGCACGCCTGGACGCGCTGCTGCAGCGCACCGCGGCGCGCGCCGCGGTGCTGGTGCCGAACTTCAACAACCCGCTGGGCAGCCTCACCCCAGATGCCGCCAAGCGCGCCCTGCTGGACAGTTGCGCGCGCCACGGCACGGTGGTGATCGAGGACGACATCTACGGCGAACTCGACTGGTCGGGGCAGCGCCCACGGCCTCTGCGCCATTTCGACACGCACGGCAACGTGATCACCTGCGGCGCCTTCTCCAAGGTGCTGGCGCCCGGCCTGCGCGTGGGCTGGCTGCTCGGTGGCGCCTGGACCGACGCGCTGGTGCGCGCCAAGTACTTCTCCACCATCGGCGGCGCCAGCCTGCCGCAACTGGCCCTGGCCGACTACCTGCAGCGGCACGACCTGGAACGGCACCTGCGCAAGCTGCGCCGCACCCTGGCCGACAACGGCCAGCGCCTGCGCGAGGCGGTGCTGCGGCACTGGCCGGCCGGCACCCGCATCGGCGACCCGGCCGGCGGCCTGTCGCTGTTGCTGCAACTGGCCGACGCCGGCAGCGGCCAGGCGCTGTTCGAGGCCGCTCTCGCCGAGGGCATCGGCACCTCGCCCGGGCACCTGTTCTCCAGCCGCGGCGACTATGCCGACCACCTGCGGCTGAGCTGCGGGCAGCCGTGGAGCGAGACGCTGGAAGATGCAATGCGGCGGCTGGGCAAACTGGCCGCGCGACTGCCGCGCTAGCGCCGCGTCCAGCGCCGCACCGCGGTCCCGATGCGAAGTTCGCTCCCAGCGCTTGCTCGCACCGCGGCTGCAAGGCACCCTGCGCCGCCTCCGAGCGACGCCATGCATGCAGCTCCACATGCGCGCCGACCGGTCGCGGCGATCGCCCCGCATGCGACACGACCGCGGTGGCCGCATCCGACGCAACGGCGTGACCGCGATCGACGATAGCCAGGAGCGGCGTGCGCTACGGCGTTGCCGCACCGATCGCCAGCGCCACGCAGGCGCCGACCAGGGTGCAGGCGAGCATCGCCACGGGGCTGAGCGGGCTGCGCCAGCGCGGCCAGGGGAGCAGCAGGATGCGACGGCAAGACATGGCGCGGCTCCGATCCAGGGACGTGGCGAGGGCGAACCCTGCGGAATCTAGCCAGCGCCGGTCTCAGCAGGCGCGAACGCGATCGCACAACCGCGGGTCGGGCTGTGCGGCGCACCTGATTGTTTACGAGACCGGCCACGTCGCGGCCGCGGCGGTCACCGGGCTGTCATGTGTGTGCTCGGCGAGCCTCGCATGCATCGCGCGCCTGTGGCCGCCTTGCCACCGCGCAGAACGGCCACGGACGACAAGGCGGGAACGCTGCGACCGGCAGCGCAACGCGCGGCCCCCTGCCCGGCGGGCCGCGTCGCGCGGCCGCCAGTGGAGCGCGCTCAGCCCTGCAGGGCGCGCGCGTGGAAGGCGATGTGCTCGCCGATGAAGCTGCCGATGAAGTAGTAGCTGTGGTCGTAGCCGGGCTGCACGCGCAGGGTCAGCGGGTAGCCGGCGGCCTCGGCGGCGGCCTGCAGCAACTGCGGGCGCAACTGCTTCTCGAGGAACTCGTCGCCGCCGCCCTGGTCGATCAGCAGCGGCAGGCGCTCGCTGGCACTGCCGATCAGCACGCTGGCGTCGTAGGCCTGCCACTGCGTACGGTCCTCGCCCAGGTAGGCGGTGAATGCCTTCTCGCCCCACGGCACCTGCGTGGGCGCCACGATCGGCGAGAACGCCGACACGCTGCGGTAGCGGCCGGGATTCTTCAGCGCGATCACCAGGGCGCCGTGGCCGCCCATCGAATGCCCGCTGATCGCGCGCCGGCCGTTGTGCGGGAACTGCGCCTCGACCAGCGCCGGCAGTTCCTGCACCACGTAGTCGTACATGCGGTAGTGCGCGTCCCACGGCGCCTGGGTGGCGTTGACGTAGAAGCCGGCGCCCTTGCCCAGGTCGTAGCCCTCGGCGTCGGCGACCTGCTCGCCGCGCGGGCTGGTGTCGGGCGCGACCAGGATCACGCCATGCTCGGCCGCATAGCGCTGCGCACCGGCCTTGGTGATGAAGTTCTGCTCGGTGCAGGTCAGGCCGCTGAGCCAGTACAGCACCGGCAGCGTGGTGTGCTCGGCCTGCGGCGGCAGGTACACGGCCACCTGCATGGGGCAGCCGAGCACAGCCGAGTCGTGGCGATAGACGTCCTGCCAGCCGCCGCAGCAGGCGTGGTGTTCGATACGTTCCATGGGCAGTTCCGGGAAGAGGGCCTGCGGCCGCGACCGGCCGCAGGCGGGGTGCCGCGACGCGTCGACCGGCGACGCGCGCGGCAGCGGGCTTCAGTGCAGCACGCCGTTCTTGCGCGCCACGTGGGTGGAGATCGCGTCCATCAGCGGCGGCGACAGGCAATCGTACGGTTCCAGCTTCAGTTCGCGCAGGCGGTTGCGCACCCCGTCCATCGCCTCCGGACGCGTGCCGCTCTCGATGATCGACGACACGAAGGCGGCGAACCCCGGCGCCGACCAGCCCTGCTGCGGCGACAGTTCCGTATGCACGAAATCCAGGCCGTAGAACGGATGCTCGGTGTTCTCGATGCGGCCGTACATGTGCACGCCGCAGCCGGTGCAAGCGTGACGGCGGATGGTCGCGCTCTCGTCCACCACCTTCAGCTTCTCCTCGTGCGCCGTCACCTTGACCTTGTCGCGCGCCACCACCGCCACCACCGAGAAGGTCGCGCCCTTCGGCTTCCAGCACTTGGTACAGCCACAGGCGTGGTTGTGCGCGGTCTGCGCGCCCACTTCCACCACCACCTTGTCGCTGGCGCAATGGCATTCCAGGGTACCGCCCTGGAAATGCTCCGCGCCGGCACGCACGCCGGCATCCACCGACGGATGAATCGTCACAGTACTCATCTTGCCCCCTTCCCGGGTTCGTTGTGTCGCTGCAATGCGCGGAAACGGCCGCGCGCCGGACTGACCTGCGGTCAGAAGTGGATGACGGTGCGGATCGACTTGCCCTCGTGCATCAGGTGGAAGGCTTCGTTGATCTCGTCCAGCGGCAGGGTGTGGGTGATGAACGGATCGAGGTCGATCTCGCCGTGCATCGCCTGCTCCACCATGCCCGGCAGCTGGGTGCGGCCCTTGACCCCGCCGAAGGCGCTGCCGCGCCAGACGCGGCCGGTGACCAGCTGGAACGGACGCGTGCTGATTTCCTGGCCGGCGCCGGCCACGCCGATGATGACGCTCTCGCCCCAGCCCTTGTGGCAGCACTCCAGCGCCGAGCGCATCACGTGCACGTTGCCGATGCACTCGAAACTGAAGTCCACGCCGCCATCGGTCAGCTCGACGATGACTTCCTGGATCGGCTTGGTGTAGTCCTTCGGGTTGATGCAGTCGGTGGCGCCCATGCTGCGCGCCAGTTCGAACTTGCCCGGATTGGTGTCGATGGCCAGGATGCGCCCGGCCTTGGCCTGCACCGCACCCTGGATCACCGCCAGGCCGATGCCGCCGAGGCCGAACACCGCGACGCTGTCGCCTTCCTTCACCTTGGCCGTGTTGTGCACCGCACCGATGCCGGTGGTGACGCCGCAGCCGAGCAGGCACACCTTCTCCAGCGGCGCCTCGGGGTTGACCACGGCCAGCGAGATCTCCGGCACCACCGTGTACTCGCTGAAGGTGCTGCAACCCATGTAGTGGTAGATCGGCTGGCCGTTGTAGGAGAAGCGGGTGGTGCCGTCGGGCATCAGGCCCTTGCCCTGGGTGGCGCGCACCGCCTGGCACAGGTTGGTCTTGCCGGACAGGCAGAACTTGCACTTGCGGCACTCGGCCGTGTACAGCGGGATCACGTGGTCGCCGACCTTGACGCTGGTCACGCCCTCGCCCACCGCCTCGACGATGCCGCCGCCCTCATGGCCGAGCACCGCCGGGAAAATGCCTTCCGGATCGTCGCCGGACAGCGTGAACGCGTCTGTATGGCACACGCCGGTATGGGTGATGCGCACCAGCACTTCGCCCTGGCGCGGCGGTTCGACATCGATCTCCACGATCTGCAGCGGTTTGCCTGCTTCGAAAGCGACGGCGGCTCGGGACTTCATGCGATTTCTCCTGGCTGACGGAATGGGCGTGGGGTGGGGATCACTTGAGGTAGGAGCGGACCAGCATGGCCATCTCGCGCACGCGCGCGGCGCGCTGCGCATCGGAGGTGGCGGCATGGCCGAATTCATCGCGGACATGCGCCTGCATCACTTCCGACATCAGGCCGTTGACCGCGCCGCGGATGGCGGCGATTTGCTGCAGCACAGCAGCGCAGTCCGTCCCCTCCTCCAGCGCGCGTTCCAACGCCTCGGTCTGGCCGCGCAGGCGGCGGATGCGGGCGAGGACGCGCTTCTTTTCGTGCGGGGCGTGCGGCATGTGGCGGGGACTCGGGAACTATACTGGGGGATAGTATTCCTGCCATCGAAAAAAGAAAACGCCCGCGCCGTTACTCCACCCATCCTGGCCGACCCGGGCGCGGCCGGACGCCCCGCCGCGCGGGTGCCGGCGCATGGCAATGCGTGTCGGCCCAGGACACGAAACCGCCATGTTGGCGCCGCCGGTGCTGCCTATGATGGCCACGCGTTCATGCGCGGGCCCCGGTGCCGGTGGCCACGTCCCTGCCCGCCCCCAGTTCCAGGCAGCCGCGGCCACGTCTAGACTGGGCGAATCCCCGTGTGGCCGCCCTTCAAGATCGTGGACATGAAATCCTTCATTCTGGTCGTCGACGACGATCCGGATCTGCGCCGACTCATCAGCGAGTTCCTGAGCGACCACGGCTATCAGGTGGACACCGCCGAGACCGTGGCGGAGATGCGCCTGCGGATGGCCGAGCGCCAGCCGGACCTGGTGATCCTGGACGTGATGATGCCCGGCGAGGACGGCCTCAGCGCCGCCCGCCAGCTCGCCAGCGAGCGCGGCGCGCCGGCGGTGATCATGCTCAGCGCGCTGGGCAGCGACACCGACCGCATCATCGGCCTGGAAGTCGGCGCCGACGACTACCTGGCCAAGCCGTGCAATCCGCGCGAGCTGCTGGCGCGGGTCCGCGCCCTGCTGCGGCGCAGCCAGGCGGCGACGCTGCCGCCGGAAGCGCGCGGCAACGTCTACGAGTTCGCCGGCTGGCGGCTGGACGTGATCCGCCGCGACCTGCGCGATCCCACCGGCATCTTCATCAATCTCTCCGACGGCGAATTCGCGCTGCTGCGCACCTTCGTCGAGCATCCGCAGCGCGTGCTCAGCCGCGACCAGCTGCTCGACTACGCGCGCGGCCGCGATACCGAGGTCTACGACCGCGCCATCGACAGCCAGATCAGCCGCCTGCGCCGCAAGATCAACGAGCGCGTGCAGACCGAACTGATCCGCACCGTGCGCAACGAGGGCTACATGCTGCTGCCGAGCGTCGCCCGCCTGTGAGCGGGCCCACGCGCGCCCGCCGCGGCGTGCCGATCTTCGCCCGCGCCTTCCTGCTGCTGGTGGTGGCGCTGCTCACCGCGCAGCTGATCGGCATCGCCCTGGTGCTGCGCACGCCGGTCTACGAGATGCCGGTGCACCCGCCGGAGGTGATCGCCCTGCTCAGCACGCGCATGCCGGCCGGCACCCAGACCCTCAAGGTGCAGGACACCGCCCATGCGCCGCTGCCGGCGCGCGACCAGGTGCGCGACCGCAACGTGGAACGGCTGATGGCGCACTGGCTGGAAGTGGCGCCGGACCAGGTGCGCTTCTACCGCAACAGCGACGGTCGCCTGGAACGCCTGCGCCTGCGCCTGGGCGAACGCCCGCCGCCGCCGCCGCATGCCATGGCGGCCGACGACGACGTCCCCGCACCCGCGGAGGTCGCGCCCCCAGCCACCGCGCAGCAACCGCCGCCACCGGAACCGCCGCCTGCGCCGGGCGAGGCACCGCGCAATGGCGCCTTCGGCGCGACCATGCGCGCCGTGGGGTGGCGCGAGCGTGGCTTCGCCCCGGCGGTACCGCTGCTGGACGGCTTCACCGCAGCCCTGCGCCAGCCCGACGGGCACTGGCGCAGCGTGATGTCGCCGCCACGACGGTTCTCCAACGAATTCAAGACCCAGGTGGTGATGCTGTTCCTGGTCGGCATGCTGGCGATGCTGCCGCTGGCCTGGTGGTTCTCGCGCGCACTGTCGGCGCCGATCCGGCGCTTCGCCGAGGCCGCCGACCAGCTCGGCCGCAATCCCGATGCGCAGCCGCTGCGGCGCAGCGGCCCCAGCGAGATCGTGCAGGCGGCCGATTCGTTCAACGCGATGCAGGCGCGCCTGAACCGGCTGATCAACGAGCGCACGCACATGGTCGCGGCGATCGCCCACGACCTGCGCACGCCGTTGGCGCGACTGGCGTTCCGCCTGGAGACCCTGCAACCGCCGCTTCGCGAGAAGACCATGGCCGACATCGACGAGATGAAGGCGATGATCTCCGCGGCGCTGGACTTCATCCACAACGACAGCCGCCGCGGCACCCGCTCGCCGCTGGATTTCCGCCTACTGGTGGAAAGTGTGGTCGACGACGCCAGCGACACCGGAGCCGACGTGGTGCTGCTGCTCGGCGACGCCATCACCCTCGACGGCGATCCGCTGTCGCTGCGGCGCATGGTGATGAACCTGGTGGAGAACGCGCTGAAATATGGCAAGCGCGCACGCCTGCAGCTGCGTCACGAGGCCGGCGAATGCGTGCTGTGGATCGACGACGACGGTCCCGGCATCGATCCCGCACAGCGCGAGAAGCTGTTCCTGCCGTTCTTCCGCGGCGAGAACTCGCGCAACCGCGATACCGGCGGCATCGGCCTGGGCCTGTCGGTGGCGCACAGCATCGTGCTGGCGCATGGCGGCCAGATCGCCCTGGACAACCGCGCCGAGGGCGGCCTGCGGGTCAGCGTGCGGCTGCCGTGCCAGGCGGTCGGTGGATGAGCCGGGCGCGCCGCCGTTCCGCCGCACGTCGATCGACTCAGCGCTGGTTCGGCTCGACGACCACGGCCGTGCCATAGCACAGCACCTCGGTCAGGCCGGCCATCAGCTCGGTGGCGTCGTAGCGCACCGCGACGATGGCGTTGCCGCCCATCTGCCGCGCGTGCTGCAGCATGTCCCGGTACGTCTCAAGGCGCGCCTGCTCGCACAGCTCGGTATAGATGGTGATGTTGCCGCCGAACAGCGTCTGCAGCCCGCCGAGGAAATTGCCGACGATGGAGCGCGAGCGCACGGTGATGCCGCGCACGATGCCCAGATTGCGCACGATCCGGTAGCCGGGAAGTTCCAGCGCGGTGGTGACCATCGCATCGTTCAGTGGCGAGACCGCCGCGCGCGGCGGCGAGGAATTGTACGGATCGGTCATCGGTGTGCCCTGCTGGCGTGGCCCGTGGCTCCGCGGACCGCGGACCCGGCGCGCACGCACCGAGGCCGGCAGTGTTAGCACCGCATGAAGAACCACGCAATCGCCAGCACCAGGCCGCCACCCCATAGCAGCAGCATCGCCACGACGCCGGCCAGCACGACCGCCACCCGCCGCCATCGGCCCAGCCCGCGCGAACGCCGCACCACGTGCACGCACAGCCAGCCGCCCAGCACCACGCCGCTGGCGACCACCGCCCATCCGAGCAGATCGATGAGCGGATCCTTGGGACCAAAGTCGGCGGGGCATTGGCTGGTCGCATGCGCGGATGCCATGCAGCCGAGCGACGCCATCACAAGCGCAATGCGTTCGAAAAGACGCCGTCGAACGCTCGTGCGCTCTACGACCGCTCGCGAAGACGTGCCTGGTGCCATCACGGCGCGTGCTTGAGATTGGATTTGCGCAGGCCAAGCCCTTTCCAGAACGCCGGGGGATAGTGCAGATCCGGGCGCCCCACCCATCCCCGTACAAGATCGAGTTCGTAGCCCTCGTCCAGCTTCCGGTAGTGGACCGACGCAATGGCGATCTGATCCCAATCACCGGTGAAGGTGAGGTCGGCCAGCGACGCGGGATAAGACCCGGTACGCAGCTTGTACAGTTCAACCAACGACACCACCGTCTTGAAATGCTGGTCGCCGAACTTGGCATCGGCCTGCTCCTGCAGACCGCAGGCGGAAACGGCAAAGGCAACGAGCAACACCACACCAACGATCTTCAGCTTCATGCCCCCCCCAATGACGCTCTCTCCGGCACCACAAGCGCCTCTCGCTCGGATCGCGATAGCGACGGCATTCCCCCGCCACGCATAGTGCGCGTGACACCAGCTTACATTGGGTAAGCCGCCGGCCGACTACGGCAAAAGCGGGCTTCCCGCCGCCATCCATTCCGGCAACGACGCCGCAAGCGGCACGCGCTCTGCCTCGGCCACGGCGCCCAGATCGCAGAGAAAGAGGGATACGCCGGTCCGGCCAACGCGACCAGCACGCCTTGGCCGCCGCTGTCGTCGCCGATCAGCACATGGCGCGGCAGGCAGCGCGCGACCTCGAAGGTCGCATGGCGTTCGGCCAGGTCAGTGGCGTCGTACAGCCGCACTCCATCGGCGCGCGGCTGCCCGGCCTGGGGCGTGCCCAGGGCGCGGATGGGCGGCTAGGTGTCTAGCGCGAAGGCCATAGCCGTCGCCACCATGGCGGCGTTTGCGGCGCTATGGCACCCACACGTCGCTGCGCCACAGCCTCGGCATGACGCGACAGCAGCAGCGGCAGTGCGGTCGCCCGCCAGAACACCAGGCTGACGTAGCCCGAGGACATGCCGCCATGGCTGAGGCGCGGCACGAAGACCGACTCGACGGATGCGTCGTCCAGCGCCGTGCCGACCAGGCGCGCGAAGGTGTCGGCGAGCAGCGCCTCGCACTGCGTGGCCGTCGCCGGCAACGGCACGCCGGCCAGGGTCGACGCCATCTCTTTCCACAGATACGGATCGCCACGGCCGCCCCATCTGCTCGGCTCGTCCTGGAACAGGCCCGCCATGTCACCGATCGCGGTCATCGTTCTGCTGGCCTGCGGGCGGGCCGCTGCACTCAGTACGCGAACTCGCGGAACACGTGGTCGATGTCGCCCTGCCAGGCGCCGTGGTACAGCGCCAGCTTGCGCTCGGCCGCGGTCTCGCCGCCATGCAGGATTTCCACCAGCGGTTCGAGGAAGCGCGATTCGTCCTGGCCGTCGCGGTTCAGGCGCGCGCGCCGGCGCAGGCCGGACAGGGCGATCTTCACCGCCTCGGCAGCCAGGTCCTGCACGGTGCCGTTGCGGAACGGCAGCTTCAGCGCCTGCTTCGGCACGCCGTCGCGCAGCGCGTGGCGTTCGGCCAGGTTGAAATCCTTGACCAGGTCCCAGGCCGCGCCCAGCGCCGCATCGTCGTACAGCAGGCCGACCCAGAACGCCGACAGCGCGCACAACCGGCCCCACGGACCGGCGTCGGCGCCGCGCATTTCCAGGTACTTCTTCAGGCGCACTTCCGGGAACGCGGTGGTCATGTGGTCGGACCAGTCGCGCAGCGTCGGCAACGCACCGGGCAACGCCGGCAACTTGCCCTGCAGAAAATCGCGGAAGCTCTGTCCGCTGGCGTCGATGTAGGTGCCGTCGCGGTAGGAGAAGTACATCGGCACGTCGAGCAGGTAATCGACGTAGCGCTCGTAGCCGAAGCCGTCCTCGAACACGAAGTCGAGCATGCCGGTGCGGTCGGCGTCGGTGTCGGTCCAGATATGCGATCGGTAGCTGAGGTAGCCGTTGGGCTTGCCCTCGGCGAACGGCGAGTCGGCGAACAGCGCGGTGGCGATCGGCTGCAGCGCCAGCGACACGCGGAACTTCCTGATCATGTCCGCTTCGCTGGCGTAATCCAGGTTGACCTGCACCGTGCAGGTGCGGGTCATCATGTCCAGGCCGAGCGAACCGACCTTGGGCATGTAGCGCTTCATGATCTGGTAGCGGCCCTTGGGCATCCACGGCATCTCGTCGCGGCGCCACTTCGGCTGGAAGCCCATGCCGAGGAAACCCAGGCCCAGTTCGTCGGCGACCTGCTTGACCTCGTTGAGGTGGCTGCCCACTTCGACGCAGGTGTCGTGGATGGTCGGCAGCGGGGCGCCGGACAGTTCCAGCTGACCGGCCGGCTCCAGCGTCACCGAGGCGCCATCGCGCAGCAGGGCGATGGTGTGCCCGGCTTCGCGCACCGGCTCCCAGCCGAAGCGGGTCAGGCCCAGCAGCAAGGCCTCGATGCCGCGCTCGCCGTCGAAGGTCGGCGGCCGCAGGTCGTCCAGCCGGAAGCCGAACTTCTCGTGCTCGGTGCCGATGCGCCACTGCGCTTCGGGTTTTTCTCCGGAGGCAAGCACCTCGACCAGTTCGGCGCGGTCGGTGATCGGCGTCTCGGCAACATGGCTGGGGCTCGACAAGGGCAGGACTCGCACGGCGGGTGAGGCGATGTGGGGACCATCCCCAGCCATCGCAAGGCCCGCACTATAGCGTGCCGGGGGCGGGGCCCGCGTCGCTACCGGCGGCACTGCAGCATTCCATGGCCGCGCCGCTGACGGCGTCGAGAGTGAGACGCAGCAAGCGTTCGCGGCGCCGGCTCGGCTAGGCTGCGGTCTCCTTCCCGCTCCGCCGCAGGCAGCGCCATGCGCCCGACCCACTCCGAACGCCATCGCACCGACCGCGCCGGCTGGCTGCGCGCGGCCGTGCTCGGCGCCAACGACGGCATCCTGTCCGTGGCCGGCCTGGTGGTCGGCGTCGCCAGCAGCGGCGCGTCGGCGGCCACGGTGCTGACCACCGGCATCGCCGGTCTGGTCGCCGGCGCGATGTCGATGGCCGCCGGCGAATACGTGTCGGTGCAATCGCAGGCCGACACCGAGCGCGCCGACCTGGCGCTGGAACGCCGCGAGCTGCACGAGGACCCGCAGAGCGAACTGGACGAACTCACCGCGATCTATCGCCAGCGCGGGCTGGACCCCGGCCTGGCCCGCCAGGTCGCCGAGCAGTTGACCGCGCACGATGCGCTTGGCGCGCACGCGCGCGACGAACTCGGCATCACCGAGAGCCTGCGTGCGCGTCCGCTGCAGGCGGCGGCCGCATCGGCGGCCGCGTTCTGCACCGGCGCCGGACTGCCGATCGTGGCCGCCTGGCTGGCGCCGGACGGCCGGCAACTGTGGGTGACCGGCGCGGCCACCCTGATCGGCCTGTCGCTGACCGGCGCGCTGGCCGCGCGTGCCGGCGGCGCCTCGGGCCTGCGCGGCGCGGTGCGGGTGGTGTTCTGGGGCGCGGCGGCGATGCTCGCCAGCGGCGCGATCGGGCATGTGTTCGGCGTGCATGTCTGAGCGGGCGCGACCGCCGCTGCGCTAGCATCACCGGCCATGGCCGACACCACTTCCCCCGACGCTTTGCTGCTGGCGCGCCTGGCCAGCCTGGCCGACTGCACGCAGGCCGAAGGCTACGCCTGCATCACCGCGCGCCGCGAACACGGCGCGCGCTCGGTGGAGATCCCGCAGCCGCACCTGGCGATCCTGCTGCAGGGACGCAAGCAGGTGCGCACCGCGACACAGGCCCTGGACTTCGTGCCGGGCGACCTGTTCCTGGTGACGCGGCGCTGCCGCATCGATGTGGTCAACATCCCGGATCCGCACAGCGGCCTGTACCTGAGCGTGCTGGTGCCGCTGTGCGAGGAAGCGCTGAGCGCCGCGCGCGTGCTGTGGAAAGAACCGCTGCCCGCCGCCGGGACAGAGCTCGCACGCCTGCGCGCCGAGGAATTCGGCAGCACCCTGCTGCAATGGCGGCAGGCGCTGCAGGACGGCCGTTACACCGAGGCGCGGCTGGCGCTGGCGGCCCTGGTGCTGGCGCTGTGTCGGCGCGGCCACGGTGGCCTGCTGCTGCCGCCGGCGCCGAGCGTGGCCGCGCAGGTGCGCGATCTGATCGCCGCGCAGCCACAACGCGACTGGCGTTCGCGCGACATCGAGGAGCGCCTGGGCTTCAGCGGCGCGACCCTGCGCCGGCACCTGGCGGGCGAACGCACATCGTTGCGCGAACTGCTCACCGATGCGCGCCTGGCGCACGCGATGCAACTGCTGTACACCACGCGCTGGCCATTGAAGACGGTCGCCGCGCACGCCGGTTACCGCTCGGTGCGCAGCTTCAGCCAACGCTTCCAGCAGCGCTATGGCCTGGATCCTGCAAGCATCGGTAACTGAGCCACGTCGGCATTGAGCGCCGCGCGCAGCGGAATGAGCGAATCGCGCAGCGGCGCCGGCGCAGCATTCTGGTACCGCGGCGCCTGCCGCATTGCCAGGAAATCCCATGTCCGTGTTCCCGTTGCGCGCGCTGTGCGCGCTGGCCCTGAGCGCCAGCGCGGCGCTGACGCTGCCATCCGCCGCCCACGCCGCCGCGCCGGCCAGCGCCCAGACGCAGGTGCCCGGCGTCTATCGCCAGGCGATCGGCCGCTTGCGCGTCACCGCCCTGTTCGACGGCACCGTGGCGCTGTCGCGCGCGGAACTGGCGAACATTCCGCCGGAGGCGATCGCACGCCTGCTCGACCACCGCTATGTGCCGGAGAACGACAAGGGCCTGCAGACTGCGGTCAACGCTTATCTGATCCAGGACGGCACGCACCTCACCCTGGTCGACACCGGCACCGCGACCTGTTTCGGCCCCGGGCTCGGCCAGGTGCTGACCAACCTGCGCGCGGCCGGCTATGCGCCCGAGCAGGTCGACGACGTGCTGCTGACCCACGCCCATCCCGATCACCTGTGCGGCCTGCTGGACGCACAGGGCCAGCCCGCCTATCCCAAGGCGACGGTGTGGCTGAGCGCCGCCGACGCGGCGTACTGGCTGGACCCGGCCAGCGAGGCCGGCGCGCCGCAGGCACTGCGCTTCGCCTTCCCGCTGGCGCGTGCGGCGGTGGCGCCCTACCAGTCCGCGCAGCGGCTGCGCCGTTTCCGTCCCGGCGACGCGCTGCCCGGCGGCGCGGTGGCGCTGGATACCCACGGCCACACGCCCGGGCACGTGTCGTACCGCTTCGACGGTGGTGCGGGGCAGCAACTGCTGGTGTGGGGCGATCTGGTGCACTACCACGCGGTGCAGTTCGCGCAGCCGCAGGCGTCGTTCGAGTCCGACAGCGACCGCGCCGCGGCGATCGCCGCGCGCAAGCGCATGCTGGCGCAGGCCGCGGACCAAGGTTGGTGGGTAGCCGGCGCGCACCTGCCGTTCCCGGGACTGGGCCACGTGCGTCGCGAGGGCCAGGCATTCGCCTGGGTGCCGACCGAATTCTCGCCGTTGCCGGCGGCGCCTTGATTGGCCCGTACCCTCATCCAGCCCTGCGGGCCACCTTCCCCCGAAAAGGGGGCCATGGTCCCGGAGGGAGAAGGAAGAGGCCAAAGCCCCTCTCCCATCGGGAGAGGGGTTGGGGTGAGGGTCCGGCGCGAAGCGTCTCGCGAAGTTTGGGCGCCAGCACCACCGCGCTCACTCCGCGGCAGTCGGCTCCGTGTCCAACCCCAGCCAGCCACCGACGATGCCACGCAACTCGTCCACGCCCTGGCGGCTCTCGCCGGAGAAGGCCTGCACGCTGACGGTGTCGCCGAACGCGCTGGTCAGCTCCTTGCGTACCTGCTGCAGCACCTGCCCCTGCTGGCCGCGGCCGAGCTTGTCGGCCTTGGTCAGCAGCGCGTGCGCGGGCAGCCCGCGCTGGGCGGCGTAGCCCAGCATCTGCCTGTCGTAGTCCTTCAGCGGATGACGGATATCCATCACCACCACCAGTCCGCGCAGGGCCTCGCGCGTGCGGAAATAGGTGTCGATGAACTTCTGCCAGTGCGCCTGCAGTTCCTGCGGCACCTTGGCGTAGCCGTAGCCGGGCAGGTCCACCAGGTAGCGCTCGGGCTGGACCTGGAAGAACACCAGCTGCTGGGTGCGGCCAGGCGTCTTGGACACGCGGGCCAGGGCGTTCTGTCGGGTCAGCGCGTTCAGCGCGCTGGACTTGCCGGCGTTGGAGCGGCCGGCGAACGCCACTTCCCAGCCGCCGTCGTCCGGCAACTGGCGGGCATTGTGGGCGGACAACAGATAGTGGGCACGTTCGAGGATCAGCGACATCCCCCTAGGATCGCACGTCCAGGGCCCCGGGCGGGCTTCGTTGACCGCCGGGCCGCGGCATGCCGATAATCGCGCGAGTGCGGTCGCCGTCCGGCAGCCGCGGGGTCGGGTCATACGGAGCTTCAGCAATGCGCCACGCTCGCGTTCTTGCCTTTGCCGGTCTAGCGGTTTCCGTCGCCGCCGCGGTCGCGTTCGCGCAGACCTCGGTGGTTCCCATTCCCGACCACGCGCCGGTGCGCACCACGCCGCTGGAGGGCGACATCGGCAAGGCCGCCTGGGGCGACCCCAAGGCCGGCCAGGCCAAGGCCGCGGCCTGCGCCGCCTGCCACGGCGCGGACGGCAACCCCGCGATCGCCATGTATCCGCGCATCGCAGGCCAGGTGGAGCGCTACAGCGCGCGGCAGATGGCGTTGATCGCCCACGGCGAGCGCACCAGCGGCGCGGTCGCGGCGATGGTGCCGTTCGTGCAGCCGCTGAGCGCGCAGGACATGCGCGACATCGGCGCCTACTTCGCCACGCAGAAGGCCGGCGCCGGCATCGCCGACGACGCGGTGATCGCCGACGGTCCCTACGCGGGCATGAAGTTCTACGAGGTCGGCCAGCAGCTGTATCGCGGCGGCGACGCGACCCGCGGCATTCCCGCGTGCATGGCCTGCCACGGCCCGGCCGGCGCCGGCAATCCGGGTCCGGCCTATCCGCATCTGGGTGGCCAGCACGCCGATTACGTGGCGCGGCGCCTGCAGGAATACCAGGCCGGCACCACCCAGGAGCGCGATCCGACGATGTTCAAGATCATGGCGCAGGTGGCCAAGCCGCTGACCGACCAGGAGATCAAGGCGCTGGGCAGCTACCTGCAGGGCCTGCACGACCGCGCCGACGACGCGGCCGCCGCGCAGGCGGCACCGGCCGCGGCGACGCCACAGCAGCCGGCGCCCGCGCAACAATCCTGACCGCGCGCCGCCGCGGCGGCGCCGGCCCGTTTCCCCTTCGCGCCGGTCCCGACGACCGGCGTTCGTTTTTTGACATTGGAGATCGCATGAACCGTCTGCCCCGCCTGCTGTTGTGCCTGCTCGCCCTGCTGCCGTTGAGCGCCTGCGCGCAACCCAAGTCCGCCACCGCGGTGGAAGGGGAGGACTACACCCTGATCGCCAATCCCAAGCCGTTCGCGCCGCTGGCCGGCAAGATCGAGGTGGTGGAAGTGTTCGGCTATACCTGCCCGCATTGCGCGCACTTCGAGCCGCTGCTGGAGGAATGGGCGGGCAAGCAGGCCAAGGACGTGCGCCTGACCCTGGTGCCGGCGGCGTTCGGAGGCTACTGGGACAACTTCGCCAGCGCCTTCTATGCCGCGCAGCAGTTGGGCGTGCAGAGCCGCAGCCACCGCGCCATGTTCGAGGCCATCCACGACAAGCGCAGCGTGCCGGTGCAGAACGTGGCGCCGGAGGAACTGGCCACGTTCTACGCCGGCTTCGGGGTCAAGCCGCAGGCCTTCATCGCCGCCTACCAGAGCCCGCAGGTCGCCGCGCAGGTGAAGGCCGCGCGCGATTTCGCCGTGCGCGCCGACATCTCCGGCACCCCGGCGCTGATCGTCAACGGCAAGTACCTGGTCAAGGGCAAGAACTTCGAGGACATGCTGCGCATCGCCGACGCGTTGATCGCCCGCGAGCGCGCAGGCAAGTAATCGGCGTACGGCGCTTCATCCGCGCCATGGCATCATGACGGGGTGGCCGGACCGCGCTTGCGGCGCGTCCGGCATTTGTCCCCCATCCTGCTGGAGATGTCGCCGATGAAGACCCGCTTCGCCCTGACCCTGATGGCCCTGCTGCCGATCCTGGTGGCATGCAAGGCCCAGGACGGCACTGCCGACGCCGTCGCCCCTGCCTCCGGCACCGCTGCCGCCCCGGCTGCCGCGCCCGCCGCCGGCAACGATGCCGCCGCTGCGCCCGCCGAGACGCCGGCCGCGCCCGCGGCCACCACCGCCGATGCCGCTGCACAGC
>NZ_NKUH01000107.1:0-12065 GCF_009192895.1 Xanthomonas sp. LMG 12460
CGGCGGTGGCGGCCATCGCCGCCGACCCCAGCATCGAGGAAGTGATCCTGTCCGGCGGCGATCCGCTGTCGCTGGCCACGCCGAAGCTGGCCGAACTCACCGAGGCGCTGGCGACGCTGCCGCAACTCAAGCGCCTGCGCATCCACAGCCGCCTGCCGGTGGTGCTGCCCGAGCGCGTCGATGCGCCGTTGCTGGCCTGGCTGCGCACGCTGCCGTGGCCGCTGGCGTTCGTGATCCACGCCAACCACGCCAACGAATTCGATGCCGGCGTGGATGCCGCGCTGGCGCGCCTGCGCGAGGCCGGCGCGCACCTGCTCAACCAGGCGGTGCTGCTGCGCGGGGTCAACGACAGCGTGGAGGCGCTGGCCGCGCTGAGCGAGCGCAGCTTCGCCGCCGGCGTGCTGCCCTACTACCTGCACCAGTTGGACCGGGTGCAGGGCGTGGCCCATTTCGAAGTGGACGATGCTACCGCGCTGGCCCTGCACCAGGCGCTGGCCGCACGCCTGTCCGGTTACTTGGTGCCGAAACTGGTGCGCGAGATTCCCGGCGACAGCGGCAAGCGCCCGCTGCTGCCCTGACCCGCCTGGCCGGGACCGCCGCAGGCACAGCGCACGCCGGCCACGACGCCGCAGCGGCGATCACGCGCTGGCGGGCGGTGCGTCCTCGTTGGCGAGCAGTTGGCGGAATTCCTCCGCGCTGAGCGGTCGGCTGAGCCAGAAGCCCTGCCCCAGTTCGCAACCGCGCTCGCGCAGCAGCTCGAACTGGGTCTCCTGCTCGATGCCCTCGGCGACCACGGTGATGTCCAGCGAATGCGCCATGGCGATGATCGCCGTGGTCAGCGCCAGGTCGTCCGGGTCGCGCTGCAGGTCGGCGACGAAACTCTTGTCGATCTTGACCCCGTCCACCGGCACCTGGCGCAGATGGCTCAGGCCGGAGAAGCCGGTACCGAAGTCGTCCAGCCAGACCTTGACCCCGGTGCGATGCAGCCGCGCCAGCATGCTCGCCGCCTGCAGCTCGTCGCCGATCACCGCGGTCTCGGTCAGCTCCAGATGCAATTGCGCCGCCGGCAGCCCGGACTCGCGCAGGCATTCGGCCACCACTTCGGGCAGATCGCCGCTGCGCAACTGCCGCGGCGAGACGTTGACCGAGACGAACAGGTCGGCGCTGCCGTCGGCGCGCCGCCACTGGGTGGCCTCGCTGCAGGCCGCGCGCAGCACCTTGGGGCCGATGCTTTCGATCAGCCCGCTCTGCTCGGCCACGTCGATGAACACCGTCGGCGAGATCGTGCCCATCGCCGGATGCTGCCAGCGCAGCAGCACCTCGACGCCGACCATGCGCCGGTCCTGGGTGCGGAAGATCGGCTGGTAGGCCAGCTTGAGTTCGTCGCGCTCCCAGGCGCCGCGCAGCTCGTGCTCCATGTGCACGCGCCGCTCCACCGCATAGTCCATCGCGCGGCTGTAGAAGCGGTGGCAGTTCTTGCCGGCCAGCTTGGCCTGGTACATGGCGATGTCGCCGTTCTTCAGCAGCGCCGAGGCGTCCTCGGCATCGCCCGGGTAGACAGTGATGCCGATCGAGGTACCCATGAACACCTCGCGGCCCTGGATCCGCAGCGGCTCGCGCAGCTCCTGCACCAGCCGCTGCGCCAGCGCGGTGGCGACCTTGGCCGCCTGCGCATCCTCCACCAGGATCACGAACTCGTCGCCGCCGAAACGCGCCAGCAGCGCATCGTCGCCGCCCAGTTGCTCCA
This sequence comes from Xanthomonas sp. LMG 12460, assembly GCF_009192895.1. NCBI lineage: Bacteria > Pseudomonadati > Pseudomonadota > Gammaproteobacteria > Lysobacterales > Lysobacteraceae > Xanthomonas > Xanthomonas sp. LMG 12460. The sequence continues at coordinate 1,748 of NZ_NKUH01000107.1, forward strand.
CCGCCAGCTGGATGCGCCGCGCGAACTGCAGCAGGGCTTCATCGCCGGCCTCGTGACCCAGGGTGTCGTTGATCCGCTTGAAATCGTCGATGTCGGCGAACAGGAGCGCCAGCCTGCGCTGCGAGGCGCGCGCCGACAGCATGCGATGGTCCAGCGCCTCGCGGAACGCGAGCCGGTTGGTCAGCCCGGTCAACGCATCGGTGTAGGCCATGTGGCGCACGTCGCGGTCGTGCCGAGCGATCGCCTCGCTCATCCGCCCGAACGCGCGCAGCAGTTCGCTGACCTCGTCGTGGCGGCCGCTGTCGCGGCGCTCCACCGCATAGTTGCCGGCCTCGATCTGGCGTGCGGTCGCCGCCATCCAGCGCAACGGCGCCACCAGCGTGCGCTGCACGTAGACCGCCACCATCGCCGCGGTCAGGCCCAGCGCGGCCAGCAACAGCAGCAACCAGCCGAGATGGCGCTTGCCCAGTGCGCCCAGGCGCTGGTCCAGGTTCTGCCCGGCCTTGCGCTCGTACTCCTGCGCGCGTGTCCAGGACATGCCTACCCGCACCCCGCCCACGCGCTGGTCGCCGATCATGATCGGCATCGACACGTCGAGGAACTCCGGCGACTCCTGCGCCAGCAGGCCTTTGGCGCGGATCGCGGCGTCGGCCATCGGCCCGCGCATGCGCTGCCCGTAGCCCACCAGGTCCTTGCTGCCGTCGTGGATCAGCCGCCCGTCGGCGTCGTAGACCAGCACGTAGGCCACCGCCACATAGCCCAGCGCCCCACGCACCTGCGTGCCGATCGCATCCAGGTCGGAGTAGTACACCGGGTTGGCCAGCGAATCGGCCAGTTGCCGCGCCAGCGATTCGCCGCGGGTGCGCATGCTGCTGTCGAACAGGCTATGGATGGCGTTGCCGCTGAGCGTGCGCACCTCGCGCTGCATCGCCGCCTGGCGCTCCAGCAGCAGGGCCAGGATCGCCATCACCAGCAGCGCAGCCACGCCCATGGCCAGCAGGAACCTGGCCTGCAACCCGAAACGCATGGTCTTCATTCCACTTCCAGCCTCACCCGCGCCACGCCGGCACGCAGGGCATCCAGGCGTTTCTGCGACGCCGGATCGATCGGGTAGAAGCCGGAGGTCCCGAAGAACTGGCGCAGCGCCGCGCGCCCCTGCGGATCGTCGGCGGCGTGCAGCAGCACCTCGCGCAGGCGCGTCTCCACGTCCGTGGGCAGATCGCTGCGCACCATCTCCACCGCGCGCGGATACGGTTCGCTGCGGTAGATCACCCGGAAGTCGCGGCGGAACGCGGGGGGAATGCGGCGATCGTCGTCCCAGTCGAGATTGCTGAACGCCCCGGCATCCACCAGGTGCTTGTGCACGAAGGCGGCGATGTTGAGTTCCGAGCGCGCGAACACGTAACCGACCGTTTCCGCCGAGGGCTGGTCCTTGGTCGAGAGCAGGATCTCCGGATGCAGGCCGCGCTCGAACAGCGTCATCATCGGCACCAGGTAGGCGCTGGTGGACAGCGTGCTCTGCAGCGCCAGCGTGCGCCCCCGCAGATCCGACAGGTCGTGCACCGGCGCGTCATTGCGCACGAAGAATACGGTGTGGTACTGACGCACGCCGTTGCGCTCGGTCAGCAGCAGCGGCTTGGCGCCACCGCGCTGTTCCAGCGCCATCGCGGTGGCAGCGGTCTCGGTGACCCAGTCGACCCGGCCGCGACGCAGGTAACTGCTCATCTGCTGGCTGTCGCGGGCCATCAGGATCTGCCCGGAGGTGATGCCGACCTCGCGCATGCGCGGCACCACGTAGTCCAGCAGCGGCTTGAGTTGCTCGTAATGGGCCTTGGGATTGTCGCTGATGCGCCCCAGCACCAGGACCGAGGGCCGCGCGTGCACGGACGCGGGCCAGCAGATCGCCAGCGCCAGCCACACCACGACCACCCGCCAACGCGAACTGGACAAACCACGATCCCCAAGTAGACCTTGCAAAGCCTAGCCGAAAGCGCATGCCGGTGACAGCGTCACAGAATGGCGCCTGCCGCGCATGCAGTCCGCCCTGGGCGCACGCGTCGGCGCGCGCGCCGCGATGGATGCCTTCGCGCCTTGCCTGGCCTCAGTTTCCGGCCTGCCCGGCGAGTCGCGCCATGCGCTGCGCATCGGACAGCACGCCGCGCAGCAGACGCACCTCCTGCTCGGTCAGCTCGGTGCGCAGGAACAGCCGGCGCAACTTGCGCATCGCCGAATCCGGGGCGCGGCCCTTGTGGAAGTCGATATCGTCCAGGGTCTCGGCCAACTGCCCGAACAGCCCTTCCACCTGTGCGTGGCTGGCCGGTGCCTCGCGAAACCCCGGTGCCGGCGCCGGCGCGGGGGCGGCGCCGCGCAGCTGCGCCAGGCGCAGTTCGTAGGCCAGCACCTGCACCGCCGCGGCCAGATTGAGCGAGCTGAACGCCGGATCGGAAGGAATGTGCACGGCCGCATGGCACAACTGCAGTTCCTCGTTGGTCAGGCCGGTGCGCTCGCGGCCGAACACCAGCGCCACCTCCGCCGGTTCGGCGCTGGTCGCGGTCAGGCGCTGCGCGGCATCGGCCGGCAGCAACTCCTCCAGCGACACGCGGCGGCTGCGCGCGGTGCAGCCCAGCACCAACCGGCAATCGGCCACTGCGTCGGCCAGCGCCGGCAGCACCGGCGCCTGCTGCAACAGATCCTCGGCCCCGGCAGAACGCCGGTAGGCCTCGGTCTCCAACTCGCATTCCGGCGCCACCAGCACCAGCCGCGACAGCCCCATGGTCTTCATCGCGCGCGCCGCCGCGCCGATGTTGCCGGGGTGCTGGGTCCCGACCAGGACGAAGCGGATACGGAGGGAATCGGTCATGGCGGCACGGCAGGCGAAGCGAACGGGGGCGTAGATGGTAAACTGTGCGGCCGGCCTTGGCGCCGGACTGCTCTTTTCCTCCTCCAGACCCACCTCCGCCTTCTCGGGAGCCGTTGCCATGCAAAAACCCGCCGTCACCGTCATGGTCAAGGCCGCCCGCCTCGCCGGCAACGTGCTGTTGCGCCACATCAACCGCCTGGAAGCACTGAACGTGGTGCAGAAGGACCGCATGGATTACGCCAGCGAAGTCGATGCCGATGCGGAAAAGGTGATCGTCAAGGAGTTGCGCCGCGCCTACCCCGACTACGGCGTGATGGGCGAGGAAAGCGGCGTGCAGGGCGGCGGCCGCTACATGTGGGTGATCGACCCGCTCGACGGCACCAGCAACTACCTGCGCGGCTTCCCGCACTACTGCGTGTCGATCGCCCTGGTCGAGAACGGCGAGCCGGTCGACGCGGTGATCTTCGACCCGCTCCGCAACGAACTGTTCACCGCCAGCCGCGGCAACGGCGCCGTGCTCAACGACCGCCGCATCCGTGTCAGCGAGCGCAAGGAACTCAACGGCGCCATGGTCCACACCGGCTTCGCGCCGCGCGAGCGCAAGCGCACCAGCCCCCAGCTCAAGTGCGTGGATGCGCTGCTGGTGCAGGCCGAGGACATCCGTCGCACCGGTTCGGCGGCACTGGATCTGGCCTATGTGGCCTGCGGCCGCAGCGACGCCTACTTCGAAGCCGGCGTGAAGGCCTGGGACATCGCCGCCGGCGTGCTGCTGGTGCGCGAGGCCGGTGGCCGCGTCACCGATTTCAAGGGCGGCACCCTCGGCCGCATCGACGACCGCGGCCCACAGCAGTTCCAGGTGGTCGCCGGCAACCTCAAGGTCGGCGACGCGCTGCAGAAGCTGATCGTCAATACCGGCTTCGCCGGGGAGTTCGACGCGAAGTTCTGAGCGAGGCGACCGGCGCTACGCCGGCGCAGCGACACCGCAACAACAGAAAAGCCGCGCACTCGCGCGGCTTTTTTTATGTCCGTCATCCGCCGATCGGACCGGCGCACGACCTCCGCACAGGTCCTTTCGCAGCATCCGCCTGGCCTCGCGCAGGCCAGCCACCATCCAGGAAATCCCGTCGAACGCAGAACGCACGGGCCGTTTTTCCGTCACACCGCACTCACGCATTGGACGCTGCGCGCTTCACTCCTGCTTGATCGGCGCTTGCGTAGAAAACGGCACACGACGCGCTACGTGCAGGCAAAACGGCATGTGCGATGCGCCCGACGCAATCGGCGAACGCAGCCCTAAAGATCCACGGAACGCGGCCGATACCGATGCGGGTCTTTGCCCGAACTTCCCCGCTGATCCGTGCCTGCATTGCCGTCCCTGCGGCAATGGAGCCGATAGCGCCGCTCTCTCGCATCTTCCGGAGATCTCGCGTGTCCTTCCATCATCTCACCGTCACCAAGCGCCTGGCAATCGGCTTCTGCGGCGTGATCGCCATGTTGTTGCTGGTCGGCATCACCAGCCTGATCGGCTTCCGCAAGTTCACCAGCGCGGCAGCGCTGGACGCGCACACCTACAAGGTCATCACCCTCGGCGACCGCATGCTGGTGAGCCTGCTCAACATCGAGAGCGGCGCGCGCGGCTTCGCCCTGACCCGCGATCCGTCCTACCTGGCGCCACTCGAACTCGGCGAACGCGAGTTCAGCGCACAGTGGCAGGAGTCCAAGCAGCTGACCGCGGACAACGCGGCGCAGCAGGCGCGCCTGCAGACCCTGATGCAGGACTACACGCAGTTCATGACGACCAAGCGCAAGGCGGTCGAGCACATGCGCACCACCGCGGCCGACAGCGACGACGCCCAGCTGGACGCGTTCCGGAGCGTCGGCAAGCAGCAGATGGACGGGTTGCGCGACACGATCGGTCAGTACGAGAACGCCGAGCGCGCCCTGCTGCAGGTGCGCAAGGCCGAGAGCGAGGCGCGCGCGCAGTCGGGCGAATGGACCAGCCTCGGCGGGATGCTGATCGGTATCGTCGCCGCCATCCTGCTCGGCCTGCTGGTCCGCAACAGCCTGATGCGCCAGCTCGGCGGCGAGCCCGCCTACGCAGCCGACGTGGTGCGCCGCATCGCCAGCGGCGACCTGTCGCAGGACGTACGCCTGCGCACCCAGGCGCCGTCGCTGCTCAACGACATGCGGCAGATGCAGGAGGAACTGCGCACGGTGATCCAGGCGCAGACCGAGATGGCCAAGCAGCATGACGCCGGCCGGATCAGCTTCCGCATGGACGAGACACGCTTCCCGGGCGACTACGGGCGCATGGTCCGCGACACCAATGCCCTGGTGCACAGCCATATCTCGGTCAAGCAGCAGCTGATCGCGCTGATGGGCGAGTATGCCGAAGGCGATCTGAGCCGCGACCTGGAGCAGTTCCCGGGCGAGAAGGCGATCCTGACCGAGACCATGGCCAAGGTGAAGCGCAATCTCGGCGCGATCAACGACGAGATCGACCTGCTGGTGCGCGCCGCCGCGCAGGGCGACTTCTCCCGCCGCGGCAATGATCAGCGTTTCCGTCACGCCTTCCGCGGCATGGTCGCGAACCTCAACACGATGATGACGGGCACCGAGACCAATCTGGCGGCGCTGTCGCAGCTGTTGCGCGCGATCGCCGCCGGCGACCTGACCCAGACCATGCAGGGCGAGTTCCACGGCGTGTTCGCGCGGATGCGCGACGACGCCAACGCCACCGTCGCGCAACTGACCGACATGGTCGGCCGCATCCAGCAGGCCGCGGCCAGCATCGACACCGCCGCGGGCGAGATCGCCAGCGGCAACGACGACCTGTCGCGCCGCACCGAGCAGCAGGCCGCCAGCCTGGAGGAAACCGCCGCATCGATGGAGGAACTGACCGCCACGGTGAAGCAGAACGCCGAGCATGCGCGCCAGGCCAACCAGCTGGCCGCCGGCGCGGCCTCCGTGGCCTCGCAGGGCGGCACGGTGGTCGGACAGGTCGTCACCACCATGGACGGCATCGAGGCGGCCTCGAAGAAGATCGCCGACATCATCGGCGTGATCGACGGCATCGCCTTCCAGACCAATATCCTGGCACTCAATGCCGCGGTGGAAGCGGCACGCGCCGGCGAGCAGGGCCGCGGTTTCGCCGTGGTCGCCAGCGAGGTCCGCACCCTCGCCCAGCGCTCGGCCAGCGCGGCCAAGGAGATCAAGACGCTGATCGACGACTCGGTCGAGCGCGTGAACGCAGGTTCGGCGCTGGTCGCCCAGGCCGGCACGACGATGCAGGACATCGTGGCCTCGGTGCAGCGCGTGACCGACATCATGGGCGAGATCGCCGCCGCCTCGCAGGAGCAGTCGGCCGGCATTGAGCAGGTCAACCACACCGTCACCCAGATGGACGAGACCACCCAACAGAACGCCGCCCTGGTCGAGGAAGCCACTGCCGCGGCACGCGCGATGGAGCAGCAGGCCGGCGACCTGGTGGAGATCGTCGGCCAGTTCCAGGTGCGCAGCGAGACCTATCCGATGGTGGCGCAACTGGTGGCCCGCGCCACCGCCAACGCGACGTAGCGCGGACGCCCTGCGCGGCACGCACGCCACGGAGGGGATGGGACCGTCATTGACGGCCCCATCCCACGCACGGCAACCCGGCCGACGTCGCGCTGCACCCACCCGATGCCCCCAGCGTCCGCACAAAGAAAAAGCCGCGCATCCGCGCGGCTTTTTCGTTCGCAGGAGGGAGTGCTTCAGGCCCAGGACGTCACGCTTTCACGAATCTCCAAACCCGGATCCCCACTCCCGGCCCCATCAGGGCCTGCGCGCCAGCGCCTCGACGTCCTTCGACTTCGGCAGCAGGTCCTGCTTGGTGACCTGGAACGGCCCGATCGACAGCAGCGGCACCGCCACGATCACCGAGGACACCACCACCACCACCGCACCGATCATGTGGGTCAGCGCCAGGCCTTCCATCGACTCGCCGCCGTACAGGTACAGCGCCAGCGCCGACAGGAAGAACATCACCGCGGTGATCACCGTACGCGACAAGGTCTGGTTGATCGAGCGGTTCAGCACCTCGATCGGCTCCACGCGCAGGCTGCGGAAGTTCTCACGCACGCGGTCGAACACCACGATGATGTCGTTGATCGCAAAGCCCATCACCGACAGCAGGCCGGCCAGCACGGTCAGGTCGAACTCACGGCCGGTGACCGACACGTAGGCCACCGTCACCAACAGGTCGAACAGCGCGGTCAGGCTGGCCACCACCGCGAACTTCCACTCGAAGCGGAAGGCGATGTAGATCAGGAAGCCGACCAGCATGAACACCGTGGCGTAGACGCCGTTCAAGGCCAGGTCCTTGCCGACCTGCGGGCCGACGAACTCGCCCGGCTTGACCGTGGCCGGGTTCTGCGGCGTGCTCACCGCCTTGCGCACCTGCTCGGCGAGGTTCTTGGTGATGTCCTCGTTGTTGTGCTCGCCCTGCGGCTGCAGGCGGATCACCACCTCGTTGCCGCTGCCGACGTTCTGCACCTGCGCATTCTCGAAGCCGGCCTTGGCCAGCTGCTCGCGCACCTGGTCCACGTCGACCGGCTTCTGGAAGCTGGTCTGCACCAGCGCGCCGCCGGTGAACTCCAGCGCGTAGTTGAAGCCCTTGGTGAAGATCACCGCGAACGAGGCCAGCGCCAGCACCAGCATCAGCACCAGGGTCGGGTGCCGCCAGCGCATGAAGTCGATCTTGGTGTCGTTGGGGATCAGGTGAAGCGGGAAAATTTTCATTGGAGACCGCTCTGCGTTTTTTTGGACCCCGCGCCTGTCGGCGCGGGGACGTGCGGAAGGTGGCGTGCGTGGCTCAGATGGCCACGGACTTGATCTTCTTGCGACGGCCGTAGATCAGCACCGCCAGCGCGCGCGACACGGTGATCGCGGTGAACATCGAGGCGAAGATGCCGATGATCATGGTCAGCGCGAAGCCCTTCAGCGGGCCGGTACCGAACGCGTACAGCGCCACGCCGACGATCAGGCCGGTGAGGTTGGCGTCGAGGATGGTGCCGCCGGCCTTCTCGTAACCGGCCGCGATCGCCGACTTGGGCGGTACGCCCAGCCGCAGTTCTTCGCGGATACGCTCGTTGATCAGCACGTTGGCGTCCACCGACAGGCCCACCGACAGCGCCAGACCGGCGAAGCCCGGCAGGGTCATGGTGGCGCCGAACAGCGACATCACCGAGACCACGATCAGCAGGTTCATCAGCAGCGCGACCGAGGTGATCAGGCCGAACATGCGGTAGTACACGCTGAAGAACACCAGGGTGAACAGGAACGCGTAGACCACCGCGGTGATGCCGCGCTCGACGTTCTCCGCGCCCAGGCTCGGGCCGATCACGTATTCCTCGACGAAGTCCATCGGCGCGGCCAGCGAACCGGCACGCAGCAGCTTGGCCAGGTTCTCGGCCTCGGTCTTCTCCAGGCCGGTGGTCTGGAAGTTCTTGCCGAACACGCCGGCGATCCGGGTCGGCGCCAGCGCCTCCTCGTTGACGCGCACGCTGCGCACTTCCTTGCCGTCGACCATGGTCACGGTGGGGATGCGCTCGATGTAGACCACCGACATCAGCTTGCCGGTATTGGCGCTGGTGTAGTCGAACATGCGCTGGCCGGCGGCGTTGTTGAGCGTGACCGCCACGGCCGGCATGCCGTTCTGGTCGGTGCTGACGGTGGCGTTGACCATCTGGTCGCCGGACACCAGCACGCGCTTGCTCAGCAGCACCGGGGCGCCGCTGTCGCGCAGGCGGTAGACCTTGGCGTCGGGCGGGATGTTGCCGCTGCGCACCGCGTCCTCGGCATTGCCGTCGACCACGCCGCGGAACTCCAGCGTGGCGGTGGCGCCGATCATGCGCTTGGCCTCGGCAGTGTCCTGCACGCCCGGCAGCTCGACCACGATGCGGTCGTCGCCCTGGCGCTGGATGATCGGCTCGGCCACGCCCAGCTGGTTGACGCGGTTACGCAGCGTGGTGAGGTTCTGCTCGATGGCGCCGGCGGCGATCTGCTTCAGCTCGGCCTCGGGCACGGTCACGGCGATGGTCTGCCCGGACACCGCGTAGCTCAGGGTCGGCTGCGCCTTGGCGATGGCCGCGCGCGCGGCGCTGGCATCGACGCCCTCGCCCAGGCTGACCTGGATGCTGTTGTCGGGACGGCGCTCGACCGAGCGGTAGGCCAGACGGTTGTCGCGCAAGGTGGTGCGGATGTCCTCGGCGAAGGCGTCCAGGCGCTTTTCCAGCGCCGCCTTCTGGTCGACCTGCAGGGCGAAGTGCACGCCGCCGACCAGGTCCAGGCCCAGCACCATCGGCTTGCCGCCCAGGCGCGACAGCCAGTCCGGCACGGTCGAGGCCAGGTTCAGCGCCACCGTGTAGTTCTCGCCCACCTGCTGGCGCAGCACGTCGTTGGCACGGGTCTGCGCCTGCAGGTTCGGCAGGCGCACCATCAGGCTGTCGCCTTCCTTGTCGACCAGCTTCGGGGTGATCCCGGCCGTCTTCAGGTCGGCGAGGACCCGCTCGCGCAGGGCGTCGTCGATCTTGCCGCCGCGGCTGGCGGTGATCTGGACCGACGGATCCTTCTGGTACACGTTGGGCAGCGCGTACAACGCGCTCAACGCCAGCACGATCAGGATGAGGACATACTTCCAGCGCGGAAACTCGAGCATTGCGGGACCCCGCACGACGCCACGCCGGCGTCGCGCCTAGCAGTAGGAGAAATGGATCAGGCGGACTTCAGCGTGCCCTTCGGCAGGACATTGCCGACGGCGCCCTTCTGCACGCGGATGCGCACGTTGTCGGCCACTTCGATGGTGATGAAGTTGTCGCCGATGTCGGTGACCACGCCGGCCACGCCGCCGGAGGTGATGACCTCGTCGCCGCGGCCGAGCTTGTCCAGCATCGACTTGTGTTCCTTCTGGCGCTTCATCTGCGGCCGGATCATCACGAAATACATCACCGCGATCAGGATGATGGGCAGCAGGAACATCTGCAGGCCACCACCGGCCGGGGCGGCGCCGCCAGCGGTCTGCGCCTGGGCGACGGGAATCAGGAAATCGAGCGGATTCATCGGGTACGTCCTATGGTTTGGGCAGCCCGACGCCCTGGGGCACGGACCGCTGGTTTGCCTTGCGGCAGCAAGCAGCCGCCGATTATGCCACGATCTTCCTTCACCCTCCGGAACCGCTGCCCTGCCCTTGCGGCACAGGAACGGCGCCATGCGCAGCGGGAAGGGGCCGGCACCGACGGGCGATTCCGATCTGGCGTACGGGGTCCTTGCGGTTGGATCCGGGAGAGGAACAGGGTTCGGCGGTGGCCGGACCCTCGGCTCAACCCCTCCCAAACGGCACGAGGCTTCGCCCGGACCCTCACCCCCGACCCCTCCCTAACAACACGAGGCTGCGCCCGAACCCTCACCCCAACCCCTCTC
>NZ_NKUH01000108.1:0-5858 GCF_009192895.1 Xanthomonas sp. LMG 12460
TGACACAAGCGGCTTCAGCCGTGATGGGCTTTCCCGGGAAAGCCTGTCGCGGCTGAAGCCGTTCCTACGAAAGGCGGCATGTGCGAACACAGCGGATGTAGATGCGCGCATTCTCAAAGCAGACATGCGCGACGCACGCGCACGTGGTCACTCGCGATCAGGCCGCTGGCTGCCGAACGCAAACAGCCTCCCTCGTGCTCATGCATCGCGGCACAAACCTGACAGTTCAGCGACCGCTGCGCGCCCGGACCCTCACCCCAACCCCTCTCCCGGGGGGAGAGGGGCTTACTGCGTCCTGCGCTGTAGGCGCGGCTTCAGCCGCGCCTACACCACATTTCCAGGATCTTCGCGCTATACCGAAGCGCTACGCGGCATCGCGTCAGGGCAACTGCAGCAGCTCGCGCAAATCATCCATCAGCAACACCACGTCGGCCGTGGCCAGATCCAGATCGCGCGGATAGCCGTAACGCACCAGCGCCACCGGCATGCCGGCGGCGTGGCCGGCCTGCAGGTCGGTCCCCGAATCGCCGACCATCAGGCAGCGCGCCGGCGGCTGCGCGAACTGCTGTGCCAGGTGCAGCAGCGGCGCCGGGCTGGGCTTGCGCTCGGGCAGGCTATCGCCGCCGAGCACCGCAGAGAACAGATCGGCCACGCCCAGATGGCGCAACAGCGGCGGCACCATCGCCGACGGCTTGTTGGTGCACAGCGCCAGCGTCACGCCATCCGCATGCAACTGCGTCAGCGCCTCGGCCGCACCCGGATACAGCCGCGGACTGCGCAACAGGCATTCGGCGTAGTGACGCATGAAGGTCGGCATCACCGTCTCGAGCGGCGTGGCGTCGCCGGCATGCCGCCAGGCGCTCTCGACGAGTTTGCGCACGCCCTCGCCGATCCAGCCCAGCACGGTCGCCTCCGGCACGCGCGGCAGGCCGAAGTCGGCCAGGGTGCGGTTCAGCGCCTCGGCGATGTCGGCACCGCTGTTGACCAGGGTGCCATCCAGGTCGAACACCACCAATGCATAAGGAAATGTCATGTCGTGCCAACACAGAGGGACAAGTGCGCATTGTAGGTGGCGCAATGTCGGACGCGGTTGCGACGCGCGCGCGCGGGCGCGGCGCGGCGCGGAAGCTGCCTTCGCTGACACGCGATTGCGACCACGCCACGCCCGCTGCGGCGGCGCCATGACGGCGACCGAGCGCGCGAACCGCGCTCACGCAATCCATCCCGACCCGAGTCAACCGCTCGATCCCTGCGCTCGCGCGCACGACACCAGAGAACATCACCGGTTGGCGATCCCCACCCATGTTTCAATCCACGCATCCGTGAGGACGCGACCAGGTCGATCCGCGTGCCAGAGGATGAAGTCGCTGTTGCAACCCGAGCAGGATGCCCCTGTGGGAGGGACTTCAGTCCCGACGCGGGAGCGACAGCCAGGTTCTCGGCCTGCACCCACATCCCATGGTTGTTTCAACACACGCACACGCGAGCGTGTGCGACCGCTTACGCTGTGCTTGCTGACCGACTCGATGCGCTTTCAATCCACGCCCCCGCAAGGGCGCGACACAGACCCGCCGTCGCCGCACCGTAACCCCAGGTGTTTCAATCCACGCACCGCTCAGGGCGCGACGATAGAGGTTACGACAGTCTCCCGTGGCACACGTTCCCATGCCCAGGCGACGCCACCGCCTCAACCGAACAAGCGCCCCTGCGCCTGCCCCGGCTCGCGCTCGTGGAAGCCGGACAGGCCGACGCCGACCAGGCGGTAGCGGGTGGATGCCGGCAGGTCTACCCGCTCGCGCAGCGCCAGGGCGATGTCGATCAAGGCCTGCAGCGAGTCCGGCGGCTGCTCCGGGGTGAAACTGCGGGTGAGGATGCGGAACTGCGCGGTCTTCAGCTTCAGCACCACGGTGCGCGCGATGCGCTCGGTGCGGCGGGTGGCGTTCCAGGTCTTCTCGGCCAGTTGCCGGATCGCCGGCTCCAGCGCCTCCAGCGCCAGGTCTTCGGCGAAGGTGTCCTCGGAGGAGATCGACTGCACCGGCTGGTCCGATTCCACCGGGCGTTCGTCGATGCCGCGCGCGCGCTGGTACAGGCGCAGGCCGAAGCTGCCGAAGCGCGCCTCCAGTTCCGCCTCGCTGCGCGCGCGCAGGTCGCCGACGGTGGCGATGCCCAGTTCCGCCAGCTTGGCCTCCATGACCTTGCCCACGCCGGGCACCTTGTTCACCGGCAACGGGGTCAGGAACGCTTCCACGCGATGCGGTCGGATCACGAACTGGCCGTCGGGCTTGCGCCAGTCCGAGGCGATCTTGGCCAGGAACTTGTTCGGCGCGATGCCGGCCGAGGCGGTCAGTTCGGTTTCGGCGCGGATCTGCGCGCGGATGGTCTGGGCGATCTCGGTGGCGGTGTGCAATTCGCCCTTGGGCGCGGTGACGTCCAGGTAGGCTTCGTCCAGCGAGAGCGGCTCGATCAGGTCGGTGTGGCGCTGGAAGATCTCGCGCACCTGCCGCGACACCGCCTTGTAGCGGGCGAAATCCGGCGGCACGAAGATCGCGTCCGGGCACAGCCGCTCGGCTCGCAGCGCCGGCATCGCCGAGCGCACGCCGAACACCCGCGCCTCGTAGGAGGCGGCGCACACCACCGAGCGCATGCCGCGCCAGGCCACCACCACCGGCTTGCCCCGCAGCGCCGGATCGTCACGCTGCTCCACGGACGCGTAGAACGCGTCCATGTCGACGTGAATGATCTTGCGCATCGACCCCATACCCTACGCCTGCGAACGGTGTGCGCATGATAAGCCCCGCGCTGCGCACGGACTGAGAATGCGCGCCTTGATCCGGCGCAGTGCGCGCGCCACCGCCGCTGCCGACACTACGCGTGCGTACGGATAAAACGTTTGATTGAACGCGCGAAGCTCATGCACTCTTGCGCGCCTCGACTGTCTCGCCTGGGAATGTTCCGCTCATGAGTCGTCTGTCCTCCTATTCGCGCGAGCAATTGCTCGCCAGCGCACGCGGCGAGTTGTTCGGCGCCGACGCCGCGCGCCTGCCCAACGATCCGATGCTGATGTTCGACCGCATCGTCGCCATCGACGAGACCGGCGGCGCGCACGGCAAGGGCGTGATCCGCGCCGAACTGGATATCCGCCCGGACCTGTGGTTCTTCGGCTGCCATTTCATCGGCGATCCGGTGATGCCCGGCTGCCTGGGCCTGGATGCGATGTGGCAGTTGACCGGCTTCTTCCTGACCTGGCTGGGCGCGCCCGGCCGCGGCCGCGCGCTGGGCGTGGGCGAAGTGAAGTTCACCGGGCAGGTGCTGCCCACCGCCAAGCAGGTGGTGTACGAGATCGACATCAGCCGGGTGATCAACCGCAAGCTGGCGATGGCGGTGGCCGACGGCCGCATGTCGGTGGATGGGCGCGAGATCTATATCGCCAAGGACCTGCGCGTGGGCCTGTTCACGTCGACGGAGGCGTTCTGATGCGGCGCGTGGTCATTACCGGAATGGGCATCACGTCGTGCCTGGGCAACGATCTGGACAGCGTGTCGCGCGCCTTGCGCGAAGGCCGCGCCGGCATCCGCCATAACCCGCAGGCGGTCGAGGCCGGCCTGCGCAGCCAGATCGGCGGCGATGTGCAGCTGGACCTGGACGCGGCGATCGACCGCAAGCTCAAGCGCTTCATGGGCGACGCCTCGGCCTACGCCTACCTGGCGCTGCGCGATGCGCTGGCCGATGCCGGCCTGGACGAGGCGGCGATCAGCGACCCGCGGATCGGCCTGATCGCCGGCTCCGGCGGCGGCTCCAGCCATTGGCAGGTGGAAGCGGCGGATCTGCTGCGCAACCGCGGCGTGCGCAAGGTCGGCCCGTACATGGTGCCGCGCACGATGTGTTCGGCGGTGTCGGCGAGCCTGGCCACCGCGTTCAAGATCAAGGGCGTGAGCTACTCGTTGTCGGCCGCGTGCGCGACCTCGGCGCACTGCATCGGCGCGGCGGCGGACCTGATCCGCCACGGCCAGCAGGACGTGATGTTCGCCGGCGGCGGCGAAGAGCTCGACTGGACCATGAGCCTGATGTTCGACGCGATGGGCGCATTGTCCACCGGCTTCAACGACACGCCGGCGGTGGCCTCGCGGCCCTACGACGCCGCGCGCGACGGCTTCGTCATCGCCGGCGGCGGCGGCATGCTGGTGCTGGAGGACTACGATCATGCGATGGCGCGCGGCGCGCGCATCCACGCCGAACTGGTCGGCTACGGCGTGACCTCCGACGGCGCCGACATGGTGGCCCCGTCCGGCGAAGGCGCGGTGCGCTGCATGCGCATGGCGCTGCAGGGCGTGGACGCGCCGATCGACTATCTCAACACCCATGGCACCTCGACGCCGCTGGGCGATGTCACCGAGCTGGATGCGGTGCGCGCGGTGTTCGGCGATGCGGTGCCGCCGCTGTCCTCGACCAAGGCGCTGTCCGGGCATTCGCTGGGTGCGGCCAGCGTGCACGAGGCGATCTACTGCCTGCTGATGCTGCGCGACGGCTTCATCGCCGGCTCGGCCAATATCGACACGCTGGATCCGCGCGCCGAGGGCTTCCCGATCGTGCGCGAAAGCCGCGACGCGGACTTGCGCACGGTGATGTCCAACAGTTTCGGCTTCGGCGGTACCAACGCCGCGCTGGTGTTCGCCAAGGCCTGACCGTACCCAGGCCGCACGGCGCCTTTGAGGGCGCCGTGGCGCGGCTCAGCGTTCCAGTTGCTTCACGTCGTGTCGCCCGGCGTCCTCGTCCTTGTGCGGTTCCGGCTTGGCCGGTGGCGCTGAGGGCGGAGGCGGAGGCGGCGGTGGTGGCGGTGGTGGCGAACTCGGCTTCGGTGGATGCCGCTCGACCCACTGGATCGTCGCCGGCGACGGCGGCCAGGATGGCGATGCCGATGGCGCAGACGCAGGCGGCGGCACCGGCTGCAGTCCCATCGATTCGCGCTGGCGGCGGTCGCTGTCCTGGCGTTGCAACTCCTTCGCCAGTTCCTTGTTGTAGCGGGGATTGAGCGCGTCCGGCGGCGGGATCCGATGCATCCGCTCGCCCGGCGGCGTCCATGGCGGCGTGGCGCTCACGGCCTCGGACGCGGACGCCTGCGGTGGAGGGGGCGCCCGCCATTGCGGCGCCAACTGCCGCTGCAGCGGTGCCGGGATCTGCGCTGGACCAGCGGCAGTCGCCGCGCTTTCCAGCGGGCGGTAACGCGCGCGTTCGCGTGCCCACGGCTGGCCGCGATAGTGCGTGTCCCAGTAGCGGTCCAGCGCGAAGCCGACCGTGGGCACACCGAGCGCGGCACCGGGCGCGACGCCCTGCCCGTGTTCGTGAAAGTCGATTGCACCGGCCGGCAGCCAGCCACGTTTCTCGCGCCAGCTGACATCGCACCAGGCCCAATCCCGTGTGCAGCCATGCACCTGCAACGCGTCGTCGGTGGCCGGCGTGGCCACGCGCGGATATTCCGGCGCCGGGCCGGCGCGCAGACTGGCGCCGATGCGCACCGTGCCGCTGCCGTCCTGCGCCAATGCCGGCGCGGCCATGCTCAACAGCAACGGCGTCCACCACCCTGCTCGCTTCATGCGGTCCTCCTTGTGCAGTGCGGCAGTGTCCTGCGCCGCGATCGCGGCGGCGAAGATCGCCGTGCCGCTGTGCTGTGTTCTAGCACAGAGGAGCTGGGATTCGGGATTCGGGATGGTCAGTCTGCGGCTGTTGAAAGCCGGGATGGGAATTGGGGGACGTCGTGCACGGAACAACATCGCGATCAAGCTATCTGACAAACGTGGCTGCCTTCCGATGAAAAAGGTCGCCGCTTTTGTGGGAGGGGCTTCGGCCCCGACGGGCTTTGC
>NZ_NKUH01000109.1:0-1176 GCF_009192895.1 Xanthomonas sp. LMG 12460
CCGTTTCATGGAGCACGAAGGGCCGCTGTTCGTCGAAGGCGACGGAACCAATGAGGCCTTGTTCGAGATGCGTTTGGCGCGCTGCATCTTCTTCGGCCAGCCCTTCATCGGCCCGGGCAGTGCGGAGCATTGGAAGCACCCCGACCTGGGCGCCATCCTCTGGCAGGTCATCGCCATCCCGCTGTTCCCTCTGACCCTGCTCTACGGCCTGATCCGCTGGGCCAGTTTCCACATCAAGAGCAAGCCCGCATGGCCGCCTGAAGTGCTGGCCAGCGTGGGTGGCACAACCTTGCATGGCAGCGCGCTGGAAGCCTGGCGCCATGTGGTTCCGGACCGCGTAGCAGGGGCCGCCACGCCGCTGCCGTTGAGCGCGTCAGCCTCGGGCTTGACACGCTCATCGTGAATAAACCCTGACCATGGCCCGAACCAAGAATTACAAACACCCTGCCTCCGGGCCCAAGCCTACTTCCAAGCCCTCGGCGTCAGGCCGCCCCATCGGCATGGCCGATATCGACTGGCTCGGCCAGGCGGCCTGCGACGAATTCTTCAAGCTGCACGACAACGAAGTGTTCAGGGGCATCGGCGCGGGGGCGGTGCTCTTGCCGCCACACAGCGTACCGGCCAGCCGATCGCCCAACAGCGGCGGCGCGGTCATCGAGGCGTTTCCGCATGGGCTGGCGTACGGCAGCATGATGACTTTGCTTGTGGGGTTTCTTGGCTTTGGTGCCGTCGCTATAGGTTTGCCATTGACCCTGATGCTTGCAAGCGCACTTGGTGATGCCAATGCCTTCACTCCTGCCTTGGTCGGCACTTCAGTCCTATCGGTGTTCGTCTACTTCATGCTCCGCTTCGACCTCATCGGCTACCGCTACGCACCCACCCTGTTCGACCGCAACGCCGGCAAGGTCCATGTCTTCAAGGACAACACGCGTCTCTTCAGCGGGTGGCCGCTCTGGGGCGGGGGCGGCCAGCACGAGATCCTCAGCTACGACTGGGCTTGTGTGCGCGCCCAGGTCGTCCGCTTCAAGACCTTCACCGGCACCGTGGCGCAGGACAACGCGGCCCTGCAGATGATCGTGCTGGCTGCGCCCGGCGACACCCGCGTGGTCGGCCAGTTCGGCCTGGGCCTGACCAGCAGCGCCATCGCGGTGCAGCCCCTGCTCGATACCTGGGAGC
>NZ_NKUH01000011.1:0-109354 GCF_009192895.1 Xanthomonas sp. LMG 12460
ACAACGTAGTGGGTTTACACAGCTAGCGGCATCAACCTCGCAGGTGCGGCTACTGATCCCTGTGACGGGATCAGCCGCGACCGGCATTCCCGGGAACGCCTCGGTCGCGGTTGAAGCCGCTCCTGCGACGGCCATTCGCGACCGTTGCGCGATCGGCCGCAAAGAGTCTCCGGCGGATCGACAAAGCCCCGCATCGCCGGCGTAGCTTCGGCATCGCATGCCATGGATAGACCATCCGTGCACGTCCACACGCCTGCACCGTTTCCGGCACACTTGGCGCCCCCGTTTCCGCATCGCCGAACGAGTCCGCCGCCATGCCCCAGCACGATCCAAGCGCCCTGTATCCCGACCACCTGCGCACCCTGACCCGACGCGCCGACGAAGCGCTGGCGCGCGGTGGCTTCGACCACCTGGTGGTCCCGAGCGGCACCCTGCACTACCAGGTGTTCGACGATCGCGACTATCCGTTCGCGGTGAACCCGCAGTTCAAGGCCTGGCTGCCGCTGACGCGGGTGCCGCACAGTTGGCTGGTGTACACGCCGGGGCGCCGCCCGCAGGTGATCTTCCACCAGCCGCGCGACTACTGGCACGTGGTGCCGGATGCGCCCAGCGGCTGGTGGGTGGACCACTGCGACATCCATCTGATCCGCACCCCGGACGAGGCGCTGGCGCTGCTGCCGGATGCCGCGCGCAGCGCGATCCTCGGCGAGCCGCAGAGCGCGCTGGGCGCCTACGTGCCGAACAACCCGCCGGCGGTGCTGGACTACCTGGAATACCACCGCGCCTACAAGACGCCGTACGAGCTGGCACTGATGCGCCAGGCGCAGTACTCGGCGGTGCGCGGCCATCGCGCCGCCGAGGCCGCGTTCCGCGACGGCCGCAGCGAGTTCGAGATCCACATGGCCTACTGCGCCGCGGTCGGCCAGGACGCGAACGAACTGCCGTACGGCAACATCGTGGCATTGAACGAACACGGCGCCGTGCTGCACTACACCGAACTGCAGCGGCAGGCGCCGACGCCGCTGCGCAGTTTCCTGATCGACGCCGGCGCCTCGGCGCACGGCTACGCCAGCGACATCACCCGCACCTACGCCGCCGATCGCGGCAGCGAGTTCCAGGCACTGATCGACGCGGTGGACGCCGCGCAGCAGCGCATGGGCCAGCACGTGCGCGCCGGCGTCGACTACCGGCAACTGCACCTGGACGCGCACCTGGCGCTGATGGGCGTGCTGAAGGACGCCGGCGTGCTCACCGTGTCGCCGGAAACCGCGGTAGCCACCGGCGTCAGCGCCGCGTTCTTCCCGCACGGCCTGGGCCACCCGATCGGCCTGCAGGTGCACGACGTCGCCGGCTTCGCCGCCAGCGATCGCGGCGGCCGCATCGAACGCCCCGACGGCCATCCCTACCTGCGCATGACCCGCACGCTGGAACCAGGCATGGTGGTGACGATCGAGCCGGGCCTGTACTTCATCGACATGCTGCTCGACGACCTCAAGCAGGCCGGCCATGGCGGCAGCGTCGACTGGGCGCGGGTGGCGCAGTTCAAGCCCTACGGCGGCATCCGCATCGAGGACGAAGTGGTGTGCACCGAGGACGCGCCCGAGAACCTGACGCGGCCGGTGTTTGCGGCGGCCTGATGGCCGCCGCCGGGAATGGAGAATCGGGAATCGGGATTCGCAACAGCAAAAGCACCCGGTCCGCTAGCTGACCTTTCCGCGCACGGCGACCGCTTTTCCCATTCCCGTTTCCCTATTCCCCATTCCCAGCCATCCACGCCTCGATCTCCTCGGCGCTGCGCGCCAGGGCATCGGTGAGCACGCGATGGCCGTCGTCGGTGATCAGCACGTCGTCCTCGGTGCGGATGCCGATGCCCCGCCACTTCGGGTCCACGTCCTTGTCGTCCGGCGACACGTACAGGCCGGGTTCGATGGTGAACACCATGCCCGGTTCGAGCAGGCGCGATTCGCCTGCCAGCCGGTAGTCGCCGACGTCGTGCACGTCCAGGCCCAGCCAGTGACCGGTCTTGTGCCGGTAGAAGCGCCGGTAGTCGCCGCTGGCCAGGTTCTGCTCGACGCTGCCCTTGAGCAGGCCCAGCCGCAGCAGGCCTTCGGTCAGGGTCTGCACCGCGGTCAGGTGTCCGGCCTCGTAGGCCACGCCCGGGCGCGCCTGCGCCAGCGCGGCAGCATGCGCGGCACCGACCAGATCGTGCAGCGCGCGTTGTTCGGCGCTGAAGTGGCCGTTGGCCGGGAAGGTGCGGGTGATATCGGCGGCATAACCGCGGTATTCGGCGCCCGCATCGACCAGCACCAGGTCGCCGTCGCGCAGGCGCGCGGCGTTGGCGCGGTAATGCAGCACGCATGCGTTGTGGCCGCTGCCGACGATGCTGCCGTAGGCCGGCCAGGCGTCGCCGGCGCGGAATTCGCGCTCGATCTCGGCCTGCAGTTGGTATTCGTGCACGCCCGGCCGCGCCAGCCGCATCGCCGCGCGGTGCCCGGCCACGCTCAGGTCCGCAGCGACCTGCATCAGCGCGATCTCGTCGCGCGACTTGAACAGGCGCTGTTCGTGCAGCAGATGGCCCAGTTCCAGGAACTCGTGCGGCGGCTGGGCGCCGTGCCGCACCTGCTCGCGCACGCGCTTGACCCAGCCGATCAGCTTCAGGTCGAAATCGACGTCGCGGCCGAAGTGGTAATACACCCGCGAGCGGCCTTCCAGCAGCCCGGGCAGGATCTCGTCGAGGTCGTCGATCGGATAGGCATCGTCCATGCCGTAGCGCTCGACCGCGCCTTCCTGGCCCGCCCGCGGGCCGTCCCAGGCCTCACGCTCGGGGTCGCGTTCGCGACAGAACAGCAGCGCCTCGCCATGGCGGCGACCGGGCACCAGCACCAGCACCGCGTCCGGCTCGGCGAACCCGCACAGATACCAGAAGTCCGAATCCTGCCGGTACGGGTAGTGCGTGTCGTGGCTGCGCACCCGCTCCGGTGCGCTGGGCAGCACCAGGATGGCCTGCTCGCCGGCCATGTCCATCAAATGACGGCGCCGGCGCACGTACTCGCCGGAGGAAATCCCGGTGAGCCGCTTCATCAGTTCAGGCGCTGCCGGTGGCGCGGGCCGAGCACGCAGTCGCTGTGCAGCAGCAGCACCGCCACGCGCACGAACTCCTCGATCTCGGCCAGTGCGTCCTCGTCCTCGTCGCCGCTGTCGAAATCTTCGGCGCTGGCCTGGGCCAGGCGCGCTACGTCCTGCAGCGCTTCCTGCCCTTCCTCGGACAGCGGCGGTGCGGCGCCCGCGGCCAGGCCGAAGCCGCCGAGGAAGCCGCGGCACCAGTCGAACAGCGCGTCGGCGCGCTCGGGCAGCGGCGCGCCGGCATCGGCCAGCACCAGGTCGAAGCCGAAATCGCGGTCGTTCAGTTGCGCAGTCGTGGCCTCGCGCAGGCGGTCCAGCGCATCGCCGGGGCGCGGCGCGGCGAGGCTGGCGTCGGCGAGCACGGCCGCCGGCCATGCCGGCAATTCGGCGCCGCCGCCGGCCAGCCAGCCGCACAGGCCGCCGTGCAGTTCGGCCGCCGACGCAGCCAGGCCAAGCGTCCGGCTGGCATCGGCGATCTGGTCGGCAGTGGGAAGTTCGGTCATGGAGCAAGCCTGTCGGGCGCTGGCCGCGGGCCTGTCGAGGCCTGCGGCGGAATCGGGACTGCGCAGTGTAGCAACCGCGTGTGCGCCGCCGCTTGTGGTGGCTTCCGGCACGCGCCTACACTCCACCACCCGTTCTTTGACAGAAGTCACTTTCCGCCATGCCATTGGAGCACGTTGCTGCAGGAGCTGCGGAAAGAACCGGCCTCGCCTTGTTCGGCGAGACCCTGCTGGCCGCATGGCCGCTGGTCGCGCTCGCCGCGCTGGCGGCCGGCGGGGTGGCGGCGCTGTTCGCGCTGCGTTCGCGTCGGCGCCTGCGCGAGCAACTGCAACGGCACGCGCAACTGCAGCAGCGCGACCAGCACCTGAAGCTGGCGCTGTGGGCCTCGGGCGAGCACTTCTGGGATTACGACCTGCAACAGCGCAGGTTGCGGCTGATGCGCGCCGACGAGGCCACGCCGCACGCGCAGGACATCGGCCTGGTGATCCGCGAGAACGAGCCGCTGCGGATCCATCCCGACGACGTGCAGCAGGCGCGGCAGGTGCTGCAGGAACACCTGCAGGGCCTGACCGCGATCTACACCGCCGAGTACCGGGTGGACCTGGCCGGCGACGGGGTCTGGTACTGGGCGCGGGTGCGCGGCCGCGTGGTCGACTACGACGCCAGCGGCGCGCCGCGCCGCCTCGCCGGCACCGCACGCGACATCACCTCGCACCGCCAGGCCGACCTGGAACGGCGCATCGCCGCCGAAGTGCTGCGCAGCATGGGCGAGGCGGTCGCCGTGCTCGACGAGGACCGCCGCTTCATCTCGGTCAACCCGGCCTTCACCCGCATCACCGGCTACAGCGAGCGCGAGGTACTGGGCCAGCCGATGGCGCTGATCGACCACGCGCCGGAAACGCCGTCGGCCCCGGTGGCCGACCACGGCCGGCATTGGCGCGGCGAGGCCTGGAAACGGCGCAAGGACGGCCAGGAGATCCTCTGCCACCTGCGCCGCAATACCGTGGTCGACGCCGACGGCCGCCAGAGCTTCCAGGTGGTGGTGCTGGAAGACATCACCGAGCAGAAGCGCGCCGAGCAGGAACTGCGCTATCTGGCCAACTACGACACGCTGACCAGCCTGCCCAACCGCGCGCTGCTGTCCGAACGCCTGGCGCGGGCGATCGTGCGGGCGCGGCGCCAGGCCGGCTCGGTCGCGGTGCTGTTCCTGGACCTGGACCGCTTCAAGGACATCAACGATTCGCTCGGCCACGCGGTCGGCGACCGCGTGCTGCGCGCGGTGGCCGAACGCCTGCAGCAGGCGGTGGGACCGCAGCACACGGTAGCGCGCCTGGCCGGCGACGAATTCACCGTGGTGGTCGAGGACATCGTCAGCCAGGGCGAGGCCGAGGCGGTGGCCGCCCGCGTGCTGGCCGCGTTCGAGGCGCCGCTGCGGCTGGACGAACGCCGCGAGGTCGCGGTCTCCACCTCCATCGGCATCTCCCTGTTCCCGCAGCACGCGCTGCTGCCGAGCGAGTTGCTCAAGCACGCCGACACCGCGATGTACCAGGCCAAGGCCGCCGGGCGCCGCAACGCGCAGGTGTACTCGGCGCGCATGGACGAGGCCACCCGTCACCGCGCCACCCTGGCCAGCACGCTGCGCAAGATCCCGCTGGATCAGGAACTGAAGCTGGTCTACCAGCCGCGCTACTCGCTGCGCACGCAGCGGGTGGTCGGCGTGGAAGCGCTGCTGCGCTGGCACAGCGCCGATTTCGGGCCGGTCTCGCCGAGCCAGTTCATCCCGCTGGCCGAGGAGACCGGGTTGATCCTGGAGATCGGCGAGTGGGTGCTGCGCCAGGCCTGCGGCGCGCTGCGCGACTGGCGGGGGATGGGGCTGACCGATCTGTGCATGTCGGTGAACGTCTCGGCGATCCAGCTCGAGCGCGGCAACCTGCCGGAACTGATGGCCGGGATCCTCGCCGAAACCGGCGTGCCGGCGGCCAACATCGAACTGGAACTGACCGAGAGCGTGGTGATGTCGCAGGTCGGCAAGAACGCCGCGCTGCTGCGCGCCTGCCGCGAGCTGGGGCTGACCCTGGCCATCGACGACTTCGGCACCGGCTATTCGTCGCTGGCCTACCTGAAGCGGCTGCCGATCAACACCCTGAAGATCGACCAGGAATTCATCGGCGACCTCACCCGCGACCCGGACGACGAGGCGATCACCAGCACCATCATCGCGATGGGCCACTCGCTGGCGCTGAAGGTGGTGGCCGAGGGCGTCGAGGACGCCGGGCAATTGGCGTTCCTGCGCGCGCACGGCTGCGACGAGATCCAGGGCCACCTGGTGGCGCCGGCGCTGGAGCCGGACGCCTGCCTGCGCCTGCTGCAGCAACCGCTGCGGCTGCCTGCCTGAGCGCCGGCCATGGCGCCGCCGCGCGGCGTCTTGACCGCCCCTCGGGCGCATGCCTATCGTGAGCGCCATGGACAGCCCTGACGCCCTCGCCGAGCTTCGCGCCCTTGCCGCACGCGTGGAAACGCTGGTCGAGCGCTGCCAGCGCCTGTCCGACGAGAACCGCAGCCTGCGCCAGCAGCAGGAACACCTGATCGGCGAGCGCTCGCAGTTGCTGACCAAGAACGAACAGGCGCGTTCGCGCGTGGAAGCGATGATCGCCCGGCTGAAGTCCCTGGAGCAGCACACGTGAGCGAGCCGGTCAGCGTCCGCATCCTCGACCGCGAATACACCGTCGGCGTCGAGGCCGAAGAACGCGACGGCCTGCTCGCCGCCGCACGCCTGCTCGACGCGAAGATGCGCGAGGTGCGCGGCAGCAACCGCATGGCCGCGGTGGACCGCGTCGCCGTCCTCGCGGCACTGAACTTGGCGCACGAGTTGCAGCAACTGCGCGACGAACAGGTCAAGCACGAACGCGAGATGGCGCGCACACTCGCCGATCTCAATCGGCGCCTGGACAGCGTGGTCGATACGACGCGCTGATCCGCACGTGGCGCTGCGATCATCAACGTGAATTGCAACGTACCGAACGACCGACGAACGGACTAGCCAAGCGCGATCACGGCGCTATACTCCACTTGCGTTCTCTGCTGTGAACGACAGCGTGTGCAAACATTCGCCTTGTCCCTTAATGACGACCACGGGGTGGCGACGGAATCGGGAGTGCAGGTCCGCCTCGTAGCGGGAAGCCCGATGATTCTCCAGCCATCCCACTTGAACCCCGGGTTCAAGGTCGTTTCGCACGCATCGTCACGGCGGAGAATGCAATTTTTCCAGGAAGCGGCGCCGCAAGGCGCCGTTTCCTTTTGTGCGCCCGCAGCGTGTGCCTTCACCACGCCGTCGCCGCCGGCGCATTGCAGGTGCCACGCGTTCTCGCACCGACCGAAACCCGGGATACTGGTCGCCCCATCACGGAGATCCCGGATTGCCGACGCTCGCCCAGATCCTCGACCGCTTCGACCCCGCCGCGGGATTCGACGTCCCCGCCAGCTGGCGACAAGGCCGCACCGCCTTCGGCGGCCTGTCCGCGGCGCTGGCGCTGCAGACCGCGCTGCGCACGGCACCGTCCGCGTTGCCGCCGCTGCAGACCGCGCTGCGCACGGCACCGTCCGCGTTGCCGCCGCTGAAGTCGGCGCACATCGGCTTCATCGGCCCCGCCGACGGCAGCCTGCGCTTCGATGCGCAGGTGCTGCGCCAGGGCAAGTCCGCCACCTCCGTGGGCGTCGATTGTCTGGCCGACGGGCAGGTCGCCCTGCGTGCGGCCTTGCTGTTCGCACAGCCGCGGCCCAGCCGCATCGCCCACGACTTCCTGCCGGCACGGCCGGCGGTGGTCGACCCCGATGACGCGACGCCGATCGCCGACAACACGGCGACCCCGGCCTTCGTCGCCAACTTCGACATGCGCCTGGCCGGCGGCGCGCTGCCGCTGTCCGCCGCGGCCGATCCGGAGTTGCTGGTCTGGGCGCGCCATCGCGACGCCGCCGGCGTGGACCCGGGCGTAGCCCTGGTCGCACTGGGCGACTGCCTGCCGCCGGCCGCGATGACCTGCTTCACCGCACCCGCACCGGTCAGCTCGATGACCTGGGCCCTGGACTTCCCGCAGCCGGCCAGCGCCGGCGACTGGTTCCTGCTGCGCTCGGCCAGCCTGCATGCCGAGGACGGCTACTCGCTGCAGGACATGCAGATCTGGGACAGCGCCGGGCGGCTGGTGCTGTGGGGCCGGCAGACGGTGGCGCTCTACGCGTGATCGCGGCAGCGGCGCGCGCCTGCTGGTCAGTGCGCGCGCCGACGCCGACAATAGCGCCCTCTCTCGCCACCGCTGCCAGATGACCGCCGACGACCGCGACTCCCTGCGCCAGGACCTGCGCGCGCGCCGCCGCGCGCTCACCGCGCCCGTGCGCCTGGCCGCCGCCGACGCCTTGGCACAGCGACTGCTGGACCTGCCGTTCGCGCCGCAGTACGGCCACGTCGGCGGCTACTGGGCGATGGACGGGGAGATCGCCCTGCACCGCTGGCAACTGTCGCTGCCGGAGGCGGTGCAGTACTGCCTGCCGGTGCTCAGCGGCGACACCCTGCGCTTCGCGCCGTGGCGCCCCGGGCAGCCGCTGCGCGCCAACCGCTATGGCATCCCCGAACCCGACGTCGACCCGGCCACGACCCTGGCGCCGGCGCAGATGGCGCTGGTGGTGACGCCGCTGGTCGGCTTCGACACCGCCGGCGGCCGCCTGGGCATGGGGGGCGGCTGGTATGATCGCAGCTTCGCTTTCCGCCAGCGGCAGGCTCCGCCGCCCTGGCTGGTCGGGGCCGCCTTCGACGCGCAACAGGTCGCGGCCTTGCCGCTGGCGGCCTGGGATGTGGCGCTGGACGCGGTCTGCACCGAATCCCTCACCCTGTCGACCGCGCCCGATTCCCCCGCATGACCGCACGCACCCGCTATTGGCTGATGAAGTCCGAACCGGACGCCTTCTCGATCGACGACCTGCAGCGGGTCGGCACCGAACCCTGGAACGGCGTGCGCAACTACCAGGCGCGCAACTTCATGCGCGACGGCATGAAGGTCGGCGACGGCATCCTGTTCTACCACTCCAACTGCAAGGTGCCGGGCATCGTCGGCGTGGCGCGCGTGGCCAGCCAGGCCTACCCCGACGCCACCCAGTTCGACCCGTCCTCCGACTACCACGACCCCAAGGCCACCCCGGAGCAGCCGCGCTGGTACCTGGTGGACGTGGCGTTCGAACGCAAGCTGGCGCGCACCATCGCCCTGGACGAGATCAAGCAGCACGCCGATGCGCTGGGCGAGGGCTTCCCGCTGGTCGCCCGCGGCAACCGCCTGTCGGTGTTCCCGGTCAGCGCCGCGCAGTGGAAGCTGCTGCTTTCGCTCGAGTAGCCGGGATTCGGGAGTGGGGATTGGGGATTCGCCCGGCCCCATCCGCCGACCCGCTTTTCACGAATCCCCAATCCCGAATCCCCACTCCCGAGCTCTCCAAATGTCAGAAGCCAAACGTCTTGCCGCCGAGAAAGCCATCGACTACGTCCAGGACGGGATGATCGTCGGCGTCGGCACCGGCTCCACCGTCGCCTACTTCATCGACGCGCTCGGCCGCATCGGCCACCGCATCAAGGGTGCGGTGTCCAGTTCCGAGCAGAGCACCGCGCGCCTGCGCCAGCACGGCATCGAGGTGCTGGAGCTGAACCACACCGGCAACCTGTCGCTGTACGTGGACGGCGCCGACGAGTGCGATCCGAACAAGTGCCTGATCAAGGGCGGCGGCGCCGCGCTGACCCGCGAGAAGATCATCGCCGAGGCCAGCGAGCGCTTCATCTGCATCGTCGACCCGAGCAAGCAGGTGCAGACCCTGGGCGCGTTCCCGCTGCCGATCGAAGTGATCCCGATGGCGCGCAGCCTGGTCGCCCGCGAGATCCTGGCGCGCACCGGCGGCCAGCCGGTGTGGCGCGACGGCGTGGTCACCGACAACGGCAACGTGGTGCTGGACGTGCACCACCTGTCGATCACCGACCCGGTGGCGCTGGAGCGCGAACTGAACCAGATCCCCGGCGTGGTCTGCGTCGGCCTGTTCGCACGCCGCCCGGCCGACGTGGTGATCGTCGGTGGCGAGCCGCCGCGCGTCTTTTGACGCGCGCTGGCGCGCGCGCGGGATTGGGGATTCGGGATTGGGGATTCGCAAAAGCGAGAACCCCGGCTCTGGCGGATCCCCAATCCCGACTCCCCGCTCTTGACGCCACGCGCACCTTGCAACAAGGTGCGCGCTGTCCTCCCTGCCCTGGTCCGCCCATGTCCCTCTTCCGCGCGCTCTGCGTCCTTCTCCTGCTCGCCCTCAGCGGCTGCGCCAGCGCCGGCGGCGACCATTGGGTGGAATTGGGCGGACATCGCTACGAAGTGGAACTGGCGCAGAACGATGCGACGCGCGCGCGCGGGCTGATGTTCCGCGACCAGATGGAAACCGACCACGGCATGCTGTTCATCCACGACCGCGAGGAACCGCAGGCGTACTGGATGAAGAACACCAAGATCCCGCTGGACATCCTGTACTTCGACAACCAGCGCAAGCTGGTGGCGCAGCAGCGCGACGTGCCGCCGTGCTCGGCCGGCGACGCCTGCCCGCCCTACCCGAGCAACGCGCCGGCGCGCTACGTGCTCGAACTCAACGCCGGCCAGGCCGAGCAGTTGAAGCTGCAGGACGGCACCGAACTGCGTTTCGGCCCGGGAATTCCGCAGGGCCACTGATCCGTCAACGGTGCCGGCGGCGTCGGGAAAAGGCCCCGCGACCACGGCGCTGAACCCGACACCGCTGTCGGGAACGGCCGGACTTGATCGGACCCGGCTTTGCCGCCAGTCTTGGGCCATGGCCGCCCCATTGACATTGCCGAGCTGGAATACCCTGGCCGCGCTGGATGACGATGCCCTGCCGCTGCTGGCGACCGCGCTGCTGATCGCCCGCGACGAGTATCCGGAGCTGGACGCCGCCCATTACGACACCCTGGCGCAGAGTCATGCCGACCACCTGCGGCACGAGGTGGCGATGATCGAGCAGTGGCCGCTGAAGATGGCGGCGATCAATCGCCACCTGTTCGAAGAACTGGGCTATAGCGGCAACCACGACGAGTATTACGACCCGCGCAACAGCTACATGAACCAGGTGTTCGAGCGGCGCCTGGGCAACCCGATCTCGCTGGCGCTGGTGCAGATGGACGTGGCGCGGCGCCTGGACATCCCGCTCGACGGCGTGTCCTTCCCGGGGCATTTCCTGGTGCGCCTGCCGGTGGACGACGGCCTGCTGGTGATGGACCCGTTCAACGGCGGGCGTCCGCTGGCGGTGGAGGAACTGCGCGAGCGCGCGCGGCCGCACATGGGCGGCGAAAGCCCGGACGACCGCGCGCTGCTGCAGATCCTGGACCCGGCGCCGCACCGCGCGATCCTTGCCCGGGTCCTGCGCAACCTGCATGGCCTGTACGCCGAACGCGACGAGTGGGACCGCGCCGCACGCAGCGCCGACCGCGTGCTCAAGCTGATGCCGGACCAGCCCGAAGCCCTGCGCGACCGCGGCATGGCCTACCTGCAGATGGATTACGTCCCCGGCGCACGGCGCGACCTGGGCCGTTACCTGCAATTGAACCCCGAAGCCTCCGACGCCTTGCCGATTCGCGAGCGCCTGGTGGAACTGAGCGCGCGCGCGCAGCGGATGCATTGACGCTGGGAATGGGGAGAGGGGAATCGGGAATGGGAAAAGCGCATGCCCTGAGGCTCAGAGGTTGCTGACCTGATCAAGCCGTCATGGATAACCGACCGAATCGATCATCGAACGTCGGCGGACATGCGGCTCTCCCGAGTATCGGCCTTGCGATCCGACAACCCGGCCTCGCGATGTCTGCCTGCCAGCCCTGAAACTGGCCGCCGCGTGAAGCCTACAAGGCACGGGAGTCGCTGTCCCACTCCCGATTCCCCATTCTCCAATCCCAGCCGTCAATCCATCTCCACCATCTCGAAATCGTCCTTGGTCACGCCGCAGTCCGGGCAGGTCCAGGTGTCGGGCACGTCGTCCCAGCGGGTGCCGGGGGCGATGCCTTCTTCCGGCAGGCCGTCGGCCTCGTTGTAGATGAACCCGCAGACGACGCACATCCAGGTGCGATAGGTGGTGGCGCTGGCGTCGCTCATTGGATAATCGCAGGTCACAGTCGGAACGGCATTGTCCCATCGCCGCCGACGCATCGGAAGGCTTGGCCATGAACGCATCCCCGGCGCCGCGCGGCGTGTACCTGATCACCCCCGACGAGGCCGACGGCGCGCGTCTGCTGGCACGGGTGGCGCCGCTGCTGGACCAGGGCGTGACCTGGCTGCAATACCGCAACAAGCGCGCCGACGCGGCGCAACGGCGCGAGCAGGCCGCGGCGCTGCAAACGCTGTGCGCACAGGCCGGCGTGCCGCTGATCGTCAACGACGACGTCGCGCTGGCGCAGGCGGTGGGCGCGGCCGGCGTGCACCTGGGCGAGGACGACGGCGATCTGGCCGCCGCGCGCGCCGCGCTCGGGCCGCAGGCATTGATCGGCGCCTCCTGTTACGACGATCTGACCCTGGCCCGCAACGCCGCGGCGGCTGGCGCCAGCTATGTCGCCTTCGGCGCCTTCTTCCCCACCCGCAGCAAGGTCACCACGCGCCGCGCCACGCCTGACCTGCTGCGCAATGCGGCAGCGCTGGGCCTGCCGCGCGTGGCGATCGGCGGCCTCACGCCGGACAACGCGCGTCCGCTGGCGGCGGCCGGTGCCGATCTGCTGGCGGTGATCAGCGGCGTGTTCGATGCGCCCGATCCGCGCGCGGCGCTGGCCGCGTACAGGGCGTGTTTCGACTGAGGCTAGCGCTTCCCTTCTCCCCTCGGGACCATGGCCCCCTTTTCGGGGGAAGGTGCCCCGAAGGGGCGGATGAGGGTGCGAGCGCAGCCTCGTACACCCAAACATCGCGCGTCGCTGCGCGCCGGACCCTCACCCCAACCCCTCTCCCGACGGGAGAGGGGCTAGCGTTGTTCCTTCTCCCCGTGGGAGAAGGTGCCCCGAAGGGGCGGATGAGGGTGCGGGCGCAGCCTCGTGCACCCAAACACCGCGCGTCGCTGCGCGCCGGACCCTCACCCCAACCCCTCTCCCGACGGGAGAGGGGCTTTTGCCTCTTCCTTCTCCCTGCGGGACCATGGCCCCCTTTTCGGGGGAAGGTGCCCCGCAGGGCCGGATGAGGGTACGGGCGAAGCCTCATGCACCCAAACACCGCGCGTCGCTCCGCGCCGGACCCTCACCCCAACCCCTCTCCCGGTGGGAGAGGGGCTTGAAGCAAATCCACGGCGTGGCGCCGGCTGCGGCAGGATCGACGACATGGCGCACACCGGCGGCAGCCGCGACAATAGACGGCCTCGCTCCGCGCCCGGCCGGTCGGCCTGGCCAGCATCGCCAAGGATTTCCGCTCATGTCCCATTCCCGCTCGCATGCCCTGTTCGCCCAAGCGCAGTCGCTGATTCCCGGCGGCGTCAATTCGCCGGTGCGCGCCTTCAAGTCGGTGGGCGGCGAGCCGTTCTTCGTGCAGCGCGCCGATGGCCCGTACCTGTACGACGTCGACGGCCACCGCTACATCGACTACGTGGGCTCGTGGGGGCCGATGATCGCCGGGCACAACCACCCGGCGGTGCGCGAGGCGGTGCAGCGCGCGATCGGCGATGGGCTGTCGTTCGGCGCGCCGTGCCCGGCCGAGGTGACGATGGCGCAGACCATCACCCGGCTGGTGCCGTCCTGCGAGATGGTGCGCATGGTCAACTCCGGCACCGAAGCCACGCTGTCGGCGGTGCGGCTGGCGCGCGGCGCCACCGGGCGCAACCGCATCGTCAAGTTCGAAGGCTGCTACCACGGCCACGGCGATTCGTTCCTGGTCAAGGCCGGCAGCGGCATGCTGACCCTGGGCGTGCCGACCTCGCCGGGCGTGCCGGCCGGCTTGAGCGAACTCACCGCCACCCTGGCCTACAACGATGCCGAGGGCGCTACTGCGCTGTTCGAGGAGATCGGCCACGAGATCGCCGCGGTCATCATCGAGCCCGTGGTCGGCAACGCCAACTGTATTCCGCCGCGTCCGGGCTATCTGCAGCACCTGCGCGACCTGTGCACGCAACACGGCGCGCTGCTGATCTTCGACGAGGTGATGACCGGGTTCCGCGTCGCCCTGGGCGGCGCGCAGGCGCACTACGGGGTCACGCCGGACCTGACCACCTTCGGCAAGATCATCGGTGGCGGCATGCCGGTGGGCGCCTATGGCGGGCGCGCCGACCTGATGCGGCAGGTGGCGCCGTCCGGGCCGATCTACCAGGCCGGCACGCTCAGCGGCAATCCGGTGGCGATGGCCGCCGGGCTGGCGATGCTGGAACTGATCCAGGAACCGGGCTTCCACCAGCGCCTGGACGCGGCCACCGCGCAGCTATGCGCCGGCCTGGAAGCCGCCGCGGCGGCGGCCGGCGTGGCGGTCACCACCAACCAGGTCGGCGCGATGTTCGGGCTGTTCTTCACCACCGAGAAGGTGGAGACCTATGCGCAGGCCACCGCCTGCGACACCGCCGCGTTCAACCGCTTCTTCCACGCGATGCTGGAGCGCGGTGTGTTTCTGGCGCCGTCGGCCTACGAGGCCGGCTTCGTCTCCAGTGCGCACGACCAGGACGTGCTGGAGGCCACCCTGGCCGCGGCGCGCGAGGCGTTCGCGGTGGTCGCCGCCGGCTGAGATGCCGGCGCCACGACCCTGGCATGACGACAACGCGCGGCGCCGACGGCCGGCGCCGCGCCGCTGCGCTGAATCAGCCGAATACGAACTTGCCCTTCATCACCGCCCAGTGTCCCGGGAACGAGCAGAAGAAGGTGTAGTCCCCGCCCTTGCTCAGCTTGGCGGTGGAGAACTTGACCGTGTCCGACTGCCCGGCGCCGATCACCTTGGTGTGGGCGATGATCCGCGGATCGTTCTTGGGCAGGTAGTTGTCGGCCAGACTGGAACTGGTGCCGGCATTGGCCACCGCCTGGAAATCCGGGGTCTTGGTCAGCACCCAGTTGTGGCCCATCACCGCGGCGGCGAGCTTGCCGCTGTGCTTGAGCGTCACCGCCACCTCGGTGCAATCGGCCGCGACCTTGATCTGGGTCTGGTCGTAGGACATCTGGTCGGTGCCCGTGATGGTCACCGCGCAGGTCTTGGCCCAGGCGGCAGGCGCGAACGCGAGGCCGGCAAGGACGAGCAGCAGGGATGGAAACTTGGTGTTCAAGGCGGGTTCCTCGGCAAGAAAGACAACACTGCGCCACGGCAGGTCGCGCGCGTGGCGGCGTGCCCCGACTGTCCGCCGGCCCGCGATGGCTTGTCAACGACAAGCGATGGCGCATTGCATCATCGGCTCGCGGCGGCGACCCCGCAGAGCGGCGTGAGCTTCGCTGCTGCCGCGCCACGCCAGCCGCCACTCACCCAGGCCTCCTCATGTGCGCAATGACCCGCGCGCGGCCGGCGCTGCTGCTGCTCGATTTCGACGGCGTGCTGGCGCGCTACACGCGTGCCGACCGCATCGCCGCGCTGGCCGCGCACTGCAGCTGCGAGGCCGCGCAGGTCCGCGAGGTCCTGTTCGGTTCCGGACTGGAGACCGCCTACGACGGCGGCGAACTCGACACCGCCGCCTACCTGCAGCGATTGAGCGCGGGCCTGGGCGCCGCGGTGGAAGCGGACGCGTGGATCGCCGCGCGGGTGGCGGCCAGCCGCGCCGACGCCGGTGTGGTCGCGCAGGTGCTGGCACTGGCCGAGCGCGTGGCCATCGGCGTGCTGACCAACAACGGTGCGCTGATGGCGCAGGCGATGCCGCAGATCGTGCCCGCGCTGTTCCCGCTGCTGCACGGGCGCGTGCTGTGCAGCGGCCACCTGGGCGGGCGCAAGCCGGAGGCGACGGTGTATCGGCACGCGCTGGCGCACTTCGATGTCGCCCCGCGGCAGGCGCTGTTCATCGACGACCTGTTCGTCAACGTGCGCGGCGCCCGCGCGATCGGCATGGCCGCGGAAACCGCCAGCGGCGCGCGCGCCCTGCGCCGCGCGCTGGCGCGGCACGGCCTGGGCTGAGTCGCCGACTCAGCGCGCGGCGAGGTAGGCGCGCAGCGCGCTGCGCAAGCGCGCCAGGCCTTCGCCCAGTTCGGCATCGGTGAGGTTGAGCGCGGGCACGAAGCGCAGCACGTCCGGGCCCGCCTGCAGGGTCAGCAAACCATGCGCGGCAGCGTGGTCGAGGATGGCGCCGGCCTGTCCGGCATGCGCCGGCGCCAGCACCGCACCCAGCATCAGCCCGCGGCCGCGAACCTGCGAGAACAACGCGAACTCGTCGTTGAGCGCCGCCAGGCCGGCACGCAGCGCCGCCGATTGCCGCGACACGTTGGCGGCGATCGCCGTCGAGGCCAGCTTGCGCAGCGCCACCCGCGCCACCGCCGCGGCCAGCGGGTTGCCGCCGAAGGTGGTGCCGTGCGCACCGAACTGCATGGTCTCGGCGACCTTCGGCCCGGCCAGCAGCGCGCCGATCGGGAAGCCGCCGCCCAGCGCCTTGGCCAGGGTCACGATGTCGGGGACGACCTGGTCCTGCCAGTGCGCGAACAGGGTGCCGGTGCGGCCCATGCCGCACTGGATCTCGTCCAGCACCAGCAGCGCGCCGTGGTGGTCGCACAGGGCCCGCACCTGCGCCAGGAAGCCCGGCGCCGCCGGCATCACCCCGCCCTCGCCCTGCACCGGCTCCAGCATCACCGCGGCCACATCGCCGGCGGCCATCGCCGTTTCCAGCTGCACGATGTCGTTGAAGTCGACGTAGCGGAAACCGCCGGGCAGCGGCTCGTAGCCTTCCTGGTACTTGGGCTGCGCGGTGGCGGTCACCGCGGCCAGGGTGCGGCCGTGGAAGCTGCCGCGGAAGGTGACGATCACCCGCCGCTGCGGCGGACGGCCCTGGGCGGTGGCCCACTTGCGCACCAGCTTGATCGCCGCCTCGTTGGCCTCGGCGCCGGAATTGCACAGATACGCCTTCTCCGCGAAGCGCGAGGCCACCACCAGTTCCTCGACCAGGCGCAGCGGCGGCTCGCTGTAGAACACGTTGCTGGTGTGCCACAGCTTGCCGGCCTGTTCGAGCAGCGCCGCCTGCAGGTCCGGATCGTTGTGGCCGAGCCCGCACACGGCGATGCCGGCGGACAGATCGATGTAGTCGCGTCCCTCGCTGTCCCACACCCGCGCGCCCTGGCCGCGCTCCAGCACCAGTTGGCGCGGACGGTAGATCGGCAGCGCGTAGCGTTGGCCGAGGGCGATCAGCTCCGCGGCGGAAGAAGCGGTCATCGAGGCAGTCCTGCGGGGAAAGCGCCGATTATAAGACCGCCGGCAGCGCTCGGCCGGGGACTGCCGGCCGCCGCCTGGACCGACGGGGCGGCAGGCTGCTGTGCCACACCGCCGCCGCCCGCGCGCGTGCCACAGCAACCCCGCCAGGCCGTTGCTCGACATGTGGTAGGGACTTCAGTCCCGACGCGTCAGCGCGACGGCGTCGGGGCGGAAGCCCCTCCCACAGGGGGCTCTCCGGCAGCCGCGTCGCATCCGATCAGGACGCCGCCTGCCGCGGCGCGCGCGCCCGCGACCGCAAGGCGGCTCGGGTAGCATGGGCGCATGCGATTTTTCCTCGATTCCCCGCTCGCCCCGGCGACCGAGCACGGCTGGCGGCGCCGCTGGTTCGACATCATCTATCGGCACGACACCACGCCTTCGCGCAACTTCGACCTGTTGCTGGTCGCGGCGATCCTGGCCAGCGTTGCGGTGATCCTGGTCGACAGCGTGCCGGCGCTGCACAGCCGTTACGCCGGCGCGCTGTACGTGCTGGAGTGGGGCTTCACCGTGCTGTTCACCGCCGAGTACGCCTTGCGCCTGGCCACGGTGCAGCGGCCGCTGCGCTACGCGCTGAGCTTCTGGGGCGTGATCGACCTGTTGTCGATCCTGCCCACCTACATCTCGTTTCTGCTGCCCGGTGCGCAGACCCTGCTGGTGGTGCGCGTGCTGCGGGTGCTGCGGCTGTTCCGCATCCTCAAGCTGACCCGCTACGTCGAGGAAAGCAGCCTGCTGGTCGATGCGTTGTGGCGCAGCCGGCGCAAGGTGTTCGTGTTCCTGTTAACGGTGATCACCCTGGTGGTGATCTTCGGCGCACTGATGTACGTGGTCGAAGGCCCGGCCAACGGCTTCACCAGCATCCCCACCGCGATGTATTGGGCGGTGGTGACGATGGCCACGGTCGGCTTCGGCGACATCGCCCCGCTCACCCCGCTGGGCCGCGCCATCACCTCGGTGCTGATCCTGATCGGCTACAGCATCATCGCCGTGCCCACCGGCATCTACACCGCGGAACTGGCCAACAGCCTGCGCGATGCCGACCGCAGCCGCGCGCCGGATCGACGCACCTGCGCGCACTGCGGCCTGCACGGCCACGACCGCAACGCCGGCTATTGCCGGGGCTGCGGCCAGGCGTTGCCCGAGACGGTGCCCTGAGCCCTTACCAGACGCCCGTGTTCGGCATCGACGCCCACGGCTCGGCCGGCGCCAGCGCCTCGCCCTTCTGCAGCAGCTCGATCGAGATCAGGTCCGGGCTGCGCACGAAGGCCATGCGCCCGTCGCGCGGCGGACGGTTGATGGTCACGCCGAGCGACTGCAGGTGCGCGCAGAGGGCGTAGATGTCGTCGACCTCGAAGGCCAGGTGGCCGAAGTTGCGGGCGCTGCCGTAGTCCTCGTCCGAGCCCCAGTTGTAGGTCAGCTCGACCTCGGCCTCCGGGTTCTCCGGCGCGCCGAAGTACACCAAGGTGAACTTGCCGGCTTCGTTCTCGATGCGGCGGGTTTCGTGCAGGCCCAGACCTTCGGTGAAGAACGTGCTGGTCTTCTCCAGGTCGTGGACGCGGATCATGGCGTGCAGGTATTTCATCGTGACAACTCCGAGGGTGGGGGATGGGACGCGCGCCGTACCGCAATGGCGCGCGGAAAGGGCGCATAGGGTAGCGCCGGCGGCGTGCAGGCATGGCGACGCCGCAGCGGGACCGGTTCAGCGGAAATAGCAGGCCTTCAGCGGCAGCGCCGCCGCGCCCACCGCGCTGGCATCGGCGGTGGCGGCGGCCGGCAGCAGCCGCGGCAACGGCCGCGCCTGGCCGCGGCGCGGCTGGTTGTCGATGCGCACGTGCGGAATCAGCCGCGTCGCCAGCTCGCGCGGCATGCGCCCGCCGAACACCACCGCCTGCGGATCGAAGATCGCCACGATCGCCGACACGATCAGCGACAGGCCCGGCGCCACCCGCGCGATCCAGCGCTCGATCGCCGGCCACGCCGGATCGTAGGCGGCCAGCAGCGCGCGGATGTCGGGCAGCGCGATGCCGTCCTCGGCCAGCAGTTGCCGCAACAGTTCCAGCGTGCCGCGCTCCAGCCCCTGCTGCGGCAGCATGCCGGCGAATTCGCCGGCGTTGCCGTGCGCGCCGCGCAGGCAGGTGCCGTCGATCACCACGCCACCGCCCAGGCCGTAATTGAAGTGCAGATAGGCGAAGTCGCGGTATTGGCGGCCGATGCCGAGCAGGCTCTCGCCCGCCGCCGCCACCGTGCCGTCGTTGTCCACCCACACCGGCAGGCCCAGCGCCTCGGCCAGCCAGTCGCCGATCGACAGCTCGCCCAGCGCGCGCAGCGGCTCGGGCGGATTCATGTGCACACCGTCCTCGACGAAGAAGCCGGTCATCGCCACCCCCGCGCCCAGGCGCGGACCCAGCCCGGCGCCGGCCGCCGCGGTCAGCGCCGCATCGGCCTCGCGCAGTTGCGCCAGCAGTGCGGCCGGCTCGGTCGAGCGCAGCGCATGTTCGGCGGTGCCGCGGATCTGCCCGCTGAAATCCAGCAATGCCAGCGACAGCGCATCGGTCGCGATCGCATAGCCGACGGTATGGCCGTAGCCGGGATTGAGCGCGATGCCCGCGCCCGGCTTGCCGCGGCCCGCGTGCGCCAGCGAGGCACCGATCGCGACCAGGCCGCGCTCGGCCAGCGCGTCGACCAGGCGCACCGCCGACTGCACGGTCAGCCCGGTGCTGCGGCTGAGATCGGCGCGGGTGGCGGTGCCGGCCAGGCGCAGGCGATCGAGCATGTGCCGCTCGTTGTCGCTGAGATCGGCGTGGATGGCGTGGCGGGACTCGGGAAGACGCGGCAGGGCGACGGCGACTGGAGCGGGCATGGGCGGCGGTGGCATCAAGACCCGGGCAGCATAGCCGCGCCGCGCGTGGTCATCGCGGCAGCGAACGCGATCGGATGGAACAGAGCGTTTTTGCAACGCGTCGCCGCGCGTAGCCGGCGCGTTGCGATCATGGCCTCGCAACGCCCGCAACGCCCGCAACGCGCGGCCGCGGCACACCCGGCACCACGGCCACGCCGGGTCTCAGTCCAGGAACAGATCCGGCAGCATCGGCTGCGACGGATCCAGCGCGTAGCCGGACAGGTCGTGCACGCCCGCCTCGGCCAGCACCGCGTCGTCGATCAGGAACTGGCCATAGAAACCGGCCGCCGGCCGGGTCAGCACGGCGTGCGCGGCGTCGGCCATGATCTCCGGGCGGCGGCCGTTGCCGGCCTCGACGCCA
This sequence comes from Xanthomonas sp. LMG 12460, assembly GCF_009192895.1. Taxonomy (NCBI): domain Bacteria; kingdom Pseudomonadati; phylum Pseudomonadota; class Gammaproteobacteria; order Lysobacterales; family Lysobacteraceae; genus Xanthomonas; species Xanthomonas sp. LMG 12460. The sequence continues at coordinate 20,276 of NZ_NKUH01000011.1, forward strand.
GGGATCATGTTCAGCGCCTCGGTGGCGATCAACGTGCGCGGCCACAGCGCATTGACGGCAACGCCCTGCGGGCCGAACTCGCCGGCCAGGCCGAGGGTGACGAAGCTCATGCCCATCTTCGCCAGCGTGTAGCCGGTATGCGGCGCCCACCACTTCGGGTCCAGCGACGGCGGCGGCGCCAGGGTCAGGATGTGCGGGTTGGCGCTGCGCAGCAGGTGCGGCAGGCAGGCCTGGGCGCACAGGAAACTGCCGCGCGCGTTGACCTGCTGCATCAGGTCGAAGCGCTTCATCGGCGTGTCCAGCGCACCGCGCAGCCAGATCGCGCTGGCGTTGTTGACCAGGATATCGATGCCGCCGAAGGCCTCCACCGTCGCCGCCACCGCCGCACGCACCTGCTCCTCCTCGCGGATGTCGCACTTCAGCGCCAGCGCGCGCCCACCGGCCGCCTCCACCGCCGCCGCGGCGGTGTGGATGGTGCCGGGCAGCTTGGGATTGGGCACCGCCGACTTCGCTGCGATCGCCACATTGGCGCCATCGCGCGCCGCCCGCAGCGCGATCGCCAGCCCGATGCCGCGCGAGGCGCCGGTGATTAGGAGGGTTTTGCCTTTCAGGGTCATTGGAGTGGGAATGGAGAATGGGGAACCGGGAATGGGAAAAGCTTAGCGCCTTCTCGCCGCGTGCCCGTCAGACCAGACGCACGCGGATTCCGTTTTTTCCATTCCCCATTCTCCATTCCCCACTCCCGGCCCCTCAGGGCTTCGGCCCCTGCCCCTCGTTGTCTTCCCACTTGAGCAGGCGCCGGGTGACGAAGCGATAGACCGGCTTGCCGCTGGCGAACCACAGTTCGCGCACCCAGGAATGGCGCTTGAGCAGGCGCCGCTCGACCGGGGTCAGCGCGTGCGCGCAGTACATGCGCTTGTGCTTGAGCAGATGGCGCAGGTCTTCACGCGCCAGCAGGCGCATCCAGCGCGAACGCGGCGCGCCGCGCACGGCCAGCTGGAAGTCGATCAGCGCCGGGCTGCCGTCGGCCAGCACCAGCCAGTTGGCCTCCTTGGCCAGGTCGTTGTGCGCCACCCCGCGCCGGTGCACCTGCTGCAGCAGGCGCCGCGCAGCGCGGAAATAGGCCAGGTCGCCGCGCGGCGGCCGCTGGTACATCGCCGCGCCGTCCAGATAACTGCGATCCAGGAAGGTGCCGTCCCAGCCGCGCAGCTGCGGCGTCGCCGCCATGCCGTTCAGCTGCCGCAAGGCGAGCGCCTCGCGCCGCGCCAGCCACCATGCGGGCAGCCGCAGCCACCACGGCGAGGCGGTGAGGTCGCGGCGGACGAAGCGCGCCTCGCCCTCGCCCAGCAGCAGGATGCGGCCGAAGCTGTCGGCCTTGAGGATCTGGACGGTGCGGGAAGCGGGGGCAGGCATCCGGCCAGTGTAGAGCGTGCGACGCGGTTTGACGGGTCTGCACGGTCGCCCGTCACTCCAGGCAGGCACCTGGTCCGGTGCTGCTCACCTGGGCGTCGTGCCAGGCGCCAGCGCACGCCGCGCGTGCGTGATGCCGCCGCCCTGCGAAGCGACGGCGTCACGCACCGGCTTCGGCGCGGCGGCGCTGCCATCCCCGGCACGGGACGGCGACAACGACGCGCCCGACGGCAGACCAGGTCTGCCGGGCGGCCCGGTTGCGCAAGGCCGGTCGCCCGACACGGCACCCCGGCGCTAACGGACCGTCATCGTGCTCCCTCTATACTTGCCCGATGAATGCCTCATGGACCGATGCCACGCTGGAGTGGATCGCAGCACACCCCATCCTGGCCGGCGCGGTCATCTTCGCCATCGCGTTCTGCGATGCGGTCATCATCCTCGGCACCCTGGTGCCGGCGCTGCCGCTGCTGTTCGCGATCGGCGTGCTGATCGGCCTGGGCCAGATCTCCGGCCCGTACGCGGTGGTCAGCGCCGCGCTCGGCGCGCTGATCGGCGATGCGCTCAGCTACTGGGTCGGCTATCGCTGGGGCCATCAGCTGCGCAACTACTGGCCGTTCAAGCGCTATCCGCAGTTGCTCGACCGCGGCGAGGCGATGTTCCGCCGCAACGCCTTCAAGAGCATCCTGGTGGCGCGCTATGTCGGCGCCATCCGTCCGTTCGTGCCGGCAGTGGCGGGCATGATGAAGATGCCGCTGCGGCGCTATCTGCTCCCAAGCAGCGTGGCCGCGGTGACCTGGTCGCTGCTGTTCCTGGGACCGGGCTGGCTGCTGGGCCAGGCCTACGACGCGGTGGCCGCGGTCGCCGGGCGCCTGTTCCTGGTGCTGGGCCTGCTGGCGCTGGCGCTGGGCCTGGTGTGGGCCATCGTGCTGTACGGCTACCGCTGGTCGGCCGGGCACATGGACGCACTGCTGGCGCGCGGCCTGGACTGGTCGCGCCGGCACCCGGTGCTGGGCCGCTACTCGATCGCGGTGTTCGACCCGCAGCGCCGCGAATCGGTGCCGCTGGCGATGCTGGCGGTGATGCTGCTGGCGCTGGGCTGGGGCTGGTTCGCGCTGCTGATGGTGGTGGTGGCGCACGGCGAGCCGCTGCGCCTGGACCTGGCCGTGCACGACCTGATGCTGGCCCTGCGCAACCCACTGGCCGACTATCCGATGACCGCACTGGCCTCGCTCGGCGACTGGCAGGTGCTGCTGCCGCCGACCGCGCTGGGCCTGCTCTACCTGGCCTGGCGCCGACGCTGGATGGCCGCGGCGCACTGGCTGGCGGCACTGGCGTTCGGCCTGGCCCTGACCAAGCTGCTCGGCACCACGGTGCACGTGGTGCGGCCGCCGGCGGCCAGCAGCGGTTTCGGCTTCCCCTCGGTGGCGGTGACCATGGCCACCATCAGCTTCGGCTTCTTCGCGGTACTGATCGCGCGCGAGCTGCCCGGGCGCTCGCGGGTGTGGCCGTACCTGCTGTCCGGCGCGGTGGTGACCCTGATCGGCTTCGCCCGCCTGTACCTGGGCGCGCACTGGCTCAGCGACGTGGTCGGCGGCATGCTGTTCGGCATCTTCTGGCTGCTGGTGCTGGGCATCGCCTACCGCCGCCGCTTCAACCGCGGGTTCTGGATGAAGCCGCTGGCCTGGCTGTTCTACGGCGGCTTCGCGATCGCCGCGCTGTGGTACGCGCCGCGCCAGCTGGAACGCAAGCTGGCCAAGTTCGAACCGCCGCCGCCGCAGGTCACGCAACTGGCGGACGCGGCCTGGTGGCAGCACGACTGGCGCACCCTGCCGTCGCGGCGCAACGAGTTCGACGACGACCAACGCTGGCCGTTGGACATCCAGGTGGCCGGGCCACTGGCGCCGCTGCAGCGCCAGCTCGAAGCGGCCGGCTGGCGCGTGCAGCCGCAGGCCGGCTGGCAGCAGGCGCTGCAGTTGCTCGACTACAAGGCCACGCCGGCGCAGGTGCCGGTGCTGCCGGCGACGCTGGACACGCGGGTCGAATCGCTGCTGATGCTGCGCCCCGGTCCGAATCCGGACGAGCTGTACGCGCTGCGGCTGTGGCCGGCGCCGGCGCGCCTGCAGCCGGGCAACGTGCCGCTGTGGCTGGGCAGCGCGCAGAGCCTGCGCTACGAGCGCCACTTCAACCTGATCGGGTTGTGGCGGCCGCTGCGCGGCGCAGATCCGGCGCTCAATGCGGTGACCGAGGCGCTGCACGCGCTGCCCACGCGCAAGGACATGCATCGCCGCAGCGAAATCCCGGTGCTGCTGGTACGCAGCGAAGGCGAAGCGCCGCCGTCGCCCTGAGCGGCGGCGGCGGTACCCCTCACCCCCTCTCGAACCGATCGGTGCCACACCGGCGCTGCGCTGCTCTGCAGGCGCCGGCGGCGGGCGATGGCGGCTACTTCACCTCGACCCGGATCGAACGCGAGTCGGTGGCACGGTCCTCCCAATGCCGCGAGTAGACGAGCTCGATCGCGCCGCTGCCGTGATCGGTGGCCTTGAAGGTGTAGGTAACAGTGCTGGGGCAACCCATGCGACCGGTGGCGCAGGCCGTGCCGGGTGCATGCTCGATGTCGAGCAGCGCCAGCGGCGCGGGCAAGCTGCGCAAGGCCCAGGCACTGCCGGTCGACCCGTTTTCGGAGAGGGTGACCGCGAACAGTTGCCCGCGCTGCAGGACGAACGGCTTCATCGACGGCGCCAGGCAGGTCTTGGGCGACACCTGATCGGCATTGCCGGTGACCAGGGCGATGGAACCGCGCGGGCAGTCGGCCTGGCCCGCTGCGGCAGCGGGCGCGGGCGCGGGGGACGTCTCGGCGGCGATGGCGGGCAGGCTCAGACCGCCGCCGGCGGACAGCAACAACAGCAGGAAGGAACGCTTCATACGAAGTCCTCGATCGTGCGTGGATAGGACGTCAGGCCGCCAGGGCGGGATGCCGTTGCCGGCGGCCGGGCGCGGCCGCCGATCGCTGCCAAGCGTGGCCCGCGCCTGCTAGCGGCGCGCTGAATGCCGGCTGCGGCGCGCACGTGGCCCGCCTGTGGCATGACCCATCGAGAACAACGCGCGGCGATCGTGGCGATGATGGCGCAGCGCCGCACGGATGCCGGCCGCCGCGCTCCACGTCAGGCCAGGACGGCGACACCGCCCTCGCCTGCCTCGCTCAGGGAATCCAGGCCAGCAACTGGTCCAGTCGCGCGTGCGGGTCGTCTTCCTGCAGCAGCGACAGGCGCTGGCGCTCGTCCAGCGGCAGCAGTTCGGCCATGCGCCAGCCGACCCAGGCGGCCTGGTCGAGCTGGCGCGGACCGGCCAGCGGATACACCGCGGCGGCCTGGTCGAGAATGCTGTCGAGCACGGTCGCCAACAGCGCATGCTGCGGACGCAGCTCGTCGTCGCCATCGGCCTCGCGCCATTCCACGTCGCCGACCACCAGGCCGTTGTCGCGGACCCGGCTGCGCAGCACGTGGAAGCGCCGCGCGCCGCGCAGGCTCAGCACCAGCACGCCATCGGCGCCGACATCGAAATCGACGATGCGCGCCTCGGTGCCGAACGCCGCCGGCACCGCCGGGGCGCCGGTTTCGCTGCCGTCCAGGATCAGGCAGACGCCGAAGCCGCTGTCGCTGCGCCCACATTCGCGGACCAGGTCCAGGTAGCGGCGCTCGAACACCCGCAGCTTGATCGAGGCGCCGGGCAGCAGCACCGCGTGCAGCGGGAACAGCGGCAGCGTGGTCCGCTGCGGGCTCACGCCTCGGCTCCGCCGTGCCCGGCAGCGCTCATTGCAGCGCGGCCAGGAAGCGCCGCGGCGCGCCGTCGAAGCCGCCGTTGGACATGAACACCACGTGGTCGCCGGTGCGCGCCTGTGCCTGCAGCGCGGCCAGCAGGGCGTCCACGTCGGGCGCCGCGCAGGCCTCGCCGCGCACCGCGGCGATCACCTTGCCCGCATCCCAGGCCAGCTCCGGCCGCTGCAGGAACAGCACCGCGTCGGCGGCCTCCAGCGACGGCGCCAGCGCTTCGGCATGCGCACCCAGCCGCATCGAATTGCTGCGCGGCTCCATCGCCACCACGATGCGCGCGGCACCGACCTTGGCGCGCAGGCCTTCGAGCGTGGTGCGGATGGCGGTGGGATGGTGGGCGAAGTCGTCGTACACGGTGATGCCCTGCGCCTGGCCGAGCACTTCCAGGCGCCGCTTGACGCTGCGGAAGCGCGCCAGCGCCGGCATCACCTGCGCCGGCGCCACGCCCACCGCATGGGCGGCGGCCAGCGCGGCCAGCGCGTTCATCACGTTGTGGCGGCCAAGCAGCGACCAGTCCACCTCGCCCAGTTCGCGGCCCTGGTGCAGCACCGCGAAGCGGCTGCCATCGGCGGCGATCAGACGCGCGCTCCAGTCGAAGCCGGGATCGAAGCCGAAGCGCTCCACCGGGGTCCAGCAGCCCATCGCCAGCACCTCGCGCAGGTGCGCGTCCTCGCCATTGACGATCAGCCGCCCGCGGCGCGGCACGGTCCGCACCAGATGGTGGAACTGGCGCTGGATCGCGGCGACGTCGGGGAAGATGTCGGCGTGGTCGTATTCGAGGTTGTTGAGGATCGCCACCAGCGGCCGGTAGTGCACGAACTTGCTGCGCTTGTCGAAGAACGCGGTGTCGTACTCGTCGGCCTCGACCACAAACAGCGGGCGGCCCGCCAGGGCCGGCCCCTGATGTCCTTCTCCCTCCGGGAGAAGGTGGCGCGCAGCGCCGGATGAGGGTTCGGCGACCGGCAACCCCAGCCGCGCGGACACGCCGAAATCCTCGGCCACCCCGCCGATCAGGAAGCCCGGTTCGCGCCCCGCCGCCTGCAGCAACCAGGTCAGGATGCTGGTGGTGGTGGTCTTGCCGTGGGTGCCGGCCACGGCCAGGGTGTCGCGCCCCGGCAGCACCTGTTCGCTCAACCATTGCGCACCCGAGGTGTAGGCGCGCCCGGCGTCGAGCACCGCCTCCACCGCCGCGTTGCCGCGCGACAGCGCGTTGCCGACGATCACCTGGTCGCAGTCCGCGGCGATGTGCTCGGGCAGGTAGCCCTGCTTCAGCGCGATGCCCAGGTGTTCCAGCTGTGTGGACATCGGCGGGTAGATCGCCTGGTCGCTGCCCTCGACCGCATGGCCGAGTTCGCGCGCCAGCGCGGCGACACCGCCCATGAACGTACCGGCGATGCCGAGAATATGGATCTTGCTCATGGCCGGATTGTCGCCGATCCCCCGGCGCACGCAAACCGGCGCAGGTGCGGCCGTTGGCCGTGGCAGGCAGGCCGTGGGACCGATCCGGGGCAATCGTGGCGCGGCGCCGTCAAGTAGGGAATCCCCCACATCCACTGAGGAAAGTCCCCGATAGGCAAGTCGGGAGCCGACGCCGAGAATGAACGGGCCAGCCTCGACACCCTGTGGTTCTACTCCCCAAGAGACCATCCCCAAGGGAGCTCATGTCGTGGGGCTCTGAGCAAGCCCGTTCGCTGGCATCTTCTTTCCCCGATCCCGGCCCTCCATTGGCAGGCGGGATGCGCGCCCACGGTGGCTACTCGCTGTGCGCAGCGCAGCAGGACATGTCCTTACGTCGCTTTAGCGCCGCAGGAGCGGCTTCAGCCGCGACGGGCCTTAGCAGGTATGCGTGTCGCGGCGGAAACCGCTCGTACGGGCAGACGTGGCGCGTCGTGACGGGAGGCGCACCGCCACCGGTACGGCGCCGTCTGCACGACCGGCGCCCGCAGCGGGCGCCGGCGTGCCGTGCCGCCTCAGCGGCCGATCGCCGCCAGGATGCGGGCGAGCACCTCGTCCAGCGAGCCGACGCCATCGACCCGCGCCAGCGTGCCGCGCTTGTCGTAGAAGCCGATCACCGGCGCGGTCGAATCGGTGTAGACCTGCAGGCGCTTGCGCACCGACTCGGGATTGTCGTCCTCGCGGCCTTCGGCCTTGGCGCGGCCGGCGATGCGCTCGACCAGCAGTTCGTTGGCCACGTCCAGCTGCACCACCGCGTCCAGCGGCTGGCCGAGCTTGACCAGCAGTTCGTCCAGCGCGCCGGCCTGGGCCAGGTTGCGCGGGTAGCCGTCGAGGATGAAGCCATTGCGCACGTCGTCGCGGCCGAGGCGCGATTCGAGCATGCCCAGCAGGATGTCGTCGGAGACCAGGTCGCCGCGCGCCATCACTTCCTTGGCCTGCACGCCCAGCGGGGTGCCGGCGGCGACTTCGGCGCGCAGCAGATCGCCGGTGGAAATGTGCGGGATCTGCAGCTTGTCCTTCAGGCGGGCCGCCTGCGTGCCCTTGCCCGATCCGGGCGGTCCCAACAGAACCAATCGCATCAACCTGACTCCTCGAGGAAAGTACCGTGCGCGGCCGGCGGCGTTAGACTCGGGGGCCACGCCTGCGCTGCACCGCTAGAGCCCCAGCTTACCGCATCCAGGCAATGTCCCGGCAATGTCCCCACCCCAGGAGCGAACCCCGACCATGGCCCAAGGCACCCTGCTGTACGCCCAGTCCGGCGGCGTCACCGCCGTCATCAACGCCAGCGCCGCCGCCGTCATCGGCGAAGCGCGGGCGCGCAAGGTCAAGGTGCTGGCCGCGCGCAACGGCATCCTCGGCGCGCTGCGCGAGGACCTGATCGACACCTCCAAGGAGTCGGCGGCGGCGATTGCCGCGCTGGCCCATACGCCCGGCGGCGCGTTCGGCTCGTGCCGCTACAAGCTCAAGTCGCTGGAAGCCGACCGCGCCAAGTACGAGCGCCTGCTGCAGGTACTGCAGGCGCACGACGTGCGCTACTTCCTCTACAACGGCGGCAACGATTCGGCCGACACCGCGTGGAAGGTGTCGCAGCTGGCGCAGGCGTTCGGCTACCCGCTGCACTGCATCGGCGTGCCCAAGACCATCGACAACGACCTGGCTGTCACCGACACCTGCCCGGGCTTCGGCTCGGCGGCCAAGTACACCGCGGTGTCGGTGCGCGAGGCGGCGCTGGACGTGGCGGCGATGGCGGAGACCTCGACCAAGGTATTTGTCTACGAGGCCATGGGCCGCCATGCCGGCTGGCTGGCCGCCGCGGCCGGACTGGCCGCGCAATCGCCGGACGACGCGCCGCAGATCATCCTGTTCCCCGAACGCGCCTACGACGAGGCCGCCTTCCTGGCGCAGGTGCGCAAGGTGGTGGACAAGGTCGGCTGGTGCGTGGTGGTGGCCAGCGAAGGCATCCAGACCGCCGACGGCCGCTTCGTCGCCGATGCCGGCGGCGGCACCGATGCGTTCGGACACAGCCAGCTCGGCGGCGTGGCGTCCTACCTGGCCGGCAAGGTCAAGGCCGAACTCGGCTACAAGGTGCACTGGACCCTGCCCGACTACCTGCAGCGTTCGGCCCGCCACCTCGCCTCGCGCACCGACTGGGAGCAGGCGCAGGCGGTCGGCAAGGCCGCGGTGCAGTTCGCGCTGAAGGGCATGAACGCGGTGATGCCGGCGATCGTGCGCAGCAGCGATGCGCCGTACCGCTGGAAGATCGAGGCGGCACCACTGCACAAGGTCGCCAACCACGAGAAGAAGATGCCAGCCGGTTTCCTGCGCAAGGACGGCTTCGGCATCACCGAGAAGGCGCGCCGCTATCTGCAGCCGCTGATCCGCGGCGAGGCGCCGCTGCCCTACGGCACGGATGGGCTGCCCAAGTACGTGGCGCTGAAGAACGTGGCGGTGAAGAAGAAGCTGCCGGCCTGGGAGGGCTGACAGCGCGGGCGCACGATCGGCATGACGTCATCGGCGCATGCCGTCGCGCGCGGGATGTCGCCGTTGGCGCCAGCCTCTGCAGGCGCTGCGCCGGACGATCGGGGGACGCGACAGGACGCTGCAGGGATCCTGACGCATCCACCACGGATGTCGGATTGCCTGCAGCTTGAGAGAAGACGAGGCCACCAGGATGCGCGACACGCACGAAGACCCAAGCAGCGCGTGCGGCCACGTGCGCTTCGATTGGCACAGCGACCCAATCACCCGTGCGACGCCGGTGGACGAGCACTATCGCAACACACAGAACGTGCGCCGCTTCCTCGTGACCATGTGCGGCGACGGCTTCGCGTTCGATCGCGCGTTCATGGCCTGGATCAGGAATGGCGTCGCCAAGACCATGGGCGACGTCGCCGACGAATGGCAGCGACGGCACACCGGCACCTTGCCGACCTGAGGCACCGCGCGCGCCGCATGCGACGGATCGGCGACGGTCAAGAACTGCGACAGCAACGCAAAGCGCAAAGCCGCCAAGCCTGTCCTGGATCCTGCTTTACGCAGGCATCCAGGGATCGCATGCGCCGTGCCTGTGCGGCCTGACGACAGCCACATCACCGTCGCGCATACGTACCGCCGATCGCAGCCGCCCTGCCTGCGCGATGCAGGCGTGACGGCCGAGGCGGCTCGACAATCCTCCCGCTCAGCGGCAGGCCTTGCCTTCCACCGTCATCTGCGCGGTGAACTGCGGCACCTGCGGGACCTTGCCGGCGGCCGCCTGCTGCTTGGCCTCTTCCAGATAGATCCGCGACTGGCCCTGACCATCGCGCTCGGTGTTCAGCGCCACCGGCTTGCGCCACACCCGCACCACCGCCTGCTGCGACGGACAGGCGGCGCTGGGCACGCGGATCAGATCGTTGAACTTCCAACCGGTGGCCTCGCTGGGCCTGGCCTGGTCGAACTCGACCAGCCTGGCGCGCGGCTGGCAGGTCGGGCTGCTGCGCACCGCGGAGAAGCGGTAGGGCTGCGCCGCATCGCCGGTGTACTCGCCCTCGAAGCGCACGCAGGCCTCGGGGATCTGGCGGATGGTATGCACCACGCCCACCGCCTGCGGCGCGCTGGCCGGGCGCTGCAGTTCCGGGGTCGGGTCGGCGGCTGCAGCGGCCAGCGGCGCCAGCGCACACAGGCCGAGGGCCAGGATCGAGGCGCGTGCGCGCAGCCTTGGGGAAATCGTCGATTGCATCGGAGGGCTCCTGGGAAGCGATGCGCCACGCTGCCACGCACAGACTGAACCGCACGCCAAAAGTGAGACGCCCTGCCTGGTCGCTGGCGGCATCACGGAGGCAGGCGCATACTCGCCCACGTTCAGGCCAGATGACATTGCGATACGCACCAGCGGCGCGCGTTGTGGCCGCGGAGTCGTTGCATGCTTCAGCTCCTACGGTGTGATCCCCCGGTATGTCCAGCGCTTGGGCGCCATCCACATCCTTGGGAGGGGTCATGCTGGAACGATATGCGGTCACCGTGGCACTGGCGTGCGCGGCTCTGGCGGTGCTCTACGGCATCGTCTCCACGCGCTGGATCCTGGCGCAGCCCGCCGGCAACGAACGCATGCGGCAGATCGCCGATGCGATCCAGGAAGGCGCCCGCGCCTACCTCAACCGCCAGTACCTGACCATCGCCATCGCCGGCGCGGTCCTGCTGGTGCTGGTCGGGGTGTTCCTGAGCTGGTACACCGCCGGCGGCTTCGCGATCGGCGCGGTGCTGTCCGGGGTCGCCGGCTACATCGGCATGAACCTGTCGGTGCGCGCCAACGTGCGTACCGCCGAAGCGGCGCGGCGCGGGCTGGCGCCGGCGATGGCGGTCGCGTTCCGCGGCGGCGCGATCACCGGGATGCTGGTGGTCGGGCTGGGCCTGATCGGCGTAGCCGGCTACTACGGCCTGCTGCAATGGCTGGGACACAGCGTCGGCGACAGCCTGCATGCGCTGGTCGGCCTGGCCTTCGGCAGTTCGCTGATCTCGATCTTCGCGCGCCTGGGCGGTGGCATCTTCACCAAGGGCGCCGACGTCGGCGCGGACCTGGTCGGCAAGGTCGAGGCCGGCATTCCCGAGGACGATCCGCGCAACCCGGCGGTGATCGCCGACAACGTCGGCGACAACGTCGGCGACTGCGCCGGCATGGCCGCCGACCTGTTCGAGACCTACGCGGTCACGGTGATCGCGACGATGCTGCTGGGCGGGCTGATGGCCGCCGAGGCCGGGCGCAACGCGGTGCTGTATCCGCTGGTGCTGGGCGGAGTGTCGATCGTCGCCTCGATCGTCGGCACCTTCTTCGTGCGCGTGCGCCCGGGCGGTTCGATCATGGGCGCGCTGTACAAGGGCGTGGTGGTCTCGGCGGTGCTGGCGGCGCTGGCGTTCTGGCCGGTGACCCAGCAACTGATGGGCGACACCGCCGCCGGTGCCGGCAAGCTCTACGGCTGCGGGCTGATCGGCCTGGCGCTGACCGGGCTGATCGTGTGGATCACCGAGTACTACACCGGCACCCAGTACAAGCCGGTGCAGCACGTGGCGCAGGCCTCGACCACCGGCCATGGCACCAACATCATCGCCGGGCTCGGCATCTCGATGAAGTCCACTGCGCTGCCGGTGATCGCGGTGTGCGCCGCGATCTGGGGCGCGTTCGCGCTGTCGGGCCTGTACGGCATCGCCATCGCCGCCACCGCGATGCTGTCGATGGCCGGCATGATCGTGGCGCTGGACGCGTACGGCCCGATCACCGACAACGCCGGCGGCATCGCCGAAATGGCGGAACTTCCGCCGGAGGTGCGTGCGGTCACCGACCCGCTGGACGCGGTCGGCAACACCACCAAGGCCGTGACCAAGGGTTATGCGATCGGCTCGGCGGCGCTGGCGGCGCTGGTGCTGTTCGCCGACTACACCCACAACCTGCGCGCCGCGCACCCCACCGAAACCTTCGCCTTCGATCTATCGGACCATACGGTGATCATCGGCCTGCTGATCGGCGGCCTGATCCCCTACCTGTTCGGCGCGATGGCGATGGAAGCGGTCGGCCGTGCCGCCGGCGCGGTGGTGGAGGAAGTGCGGCGGCAGTTCCGCGAGATCGCCGGCATCATGCAGGGCACCGGCAAGCCGCAGTACGACCGCGCGGTGGACATGCTGACCCGCTCGGCGATCCGCGAAATGATCGTGCCCTCGTTGCTGCCGGTGGCGGTGCCGATCGTGGTCGGCCTGTTGCTGGGCCCGCGCGCGCTCGGCGGCCTGCTGATCGGCACCATCGTCACCGGGCTGTTCGTGGCCATCTCCATGACCACCGGCGGCGGCGCCTGGGACAACGCCAAGAAGTACATCGAGGACGGCCATTTCGGCGGCAAGGGCAGCGAGGCGCACAAGGCCGCGGTGACCGGCGACACCGTCGGCGACCCGTACAAGGACACCGCCGGCCCGGCGATCAATCCGCTGATCAAGATCATCAACATCGTGGCGTTGCTGCTGGTGCCGCTGCTGTAGCCACACGCGCAGCGGGCATCGGCGACATGCCGGCGCCTGCTGCGCGTCCTTTGCCGCTACAGGCAGTCGATCAGGCCGTCGTTGATGCTGTGCTCGCTGTGCGGCAGCGGCGCGAACAGCGGCCGCTCGCCCGACAGCGCCGCATACAGCGCGTGCAGCCGGGTCTGCGGCTGAAGCGGGGTCCGGCAGTGCCATAGCCGCGCATCGACCACGACCCGGCCGGTGTCCGCATCGATACTGGCCTCGCTGGCGCCGAAGCTCCAGATGCACTCCCCGATCACCCCGTCGCGCTGGCGCACCGAGCAGCGATAGCGCAGCGGCCGGTAGTCGCTGTAGTCGCCTTCGCAGAAGGTGTCGCCGCAGAGCTGGTCGAAGTCGTGCGCCAACCGTTGCTCCAGGTCGGCGAACGCCTCCCAGCCCTCGCCCGGGGCGGGATAGTCCATCGCATCCACGTAGGCCGGTTGCGCCTGCTGCGCCTGCGCACCGCCGCAGGCCAGGACCAGCACCGCCAGCAGCGGCAGCATCGATTGCCGGATTCCGTTCATCGTCTTGCTCCTTGGGTGGGGACAGTGGCCACAGGGTCGCCGCCGCCCGATTCCGGCACCATCGGAATGCGCCCCATGCGGGCCGGTATGGAGTCTGAAACCGCTGTAGGAATCCTCCGAACCGCCGTGCGCTGCATTGCAACAGCCAACCGACTAGAATGCCTGCCTCTTTAGAAGCCACTCCACTGGAGCTAGCGCATGGGTCTGGAACTGGTCACCTCCGGCAAGAACCTGCCGGAAGAAATCAACGTCGTCATCGAAATCCCGAAGGATTCCGAGCCGGTCAAGTACGAAGTGGACAAGGCCAGCGGCGCCATCTTCGTCGACCGCATCCTCTCCACCCCCATGCGCTACCCGTGCAACTACGGCTACGTGCCCAACACCCTGTGCGGCGACGGCGACCCGGCCGACGTGCTGGTGGTGCTGCCGCTGCCGCTGGTGCCCGGCTGCGTGGTGCGCTGCCGCCCGGTCGGCGTGCTGAAGATGAGCGACGAGGCCGGCAGCGACGAGAAGATCCTGGCGGTGCCGGTGGCCAAGGTGTTCCAGGGCTATGCGCATATCGAGGACATCACCCAGGTGTCCGGCCACTGGATGGAGCGCATCGGCCACTTCTTCGAGCACTACAAGGACCTGGAGAAGGGCAAGTGGGTCAAGCTCGACGGCTGGGGCAACGCCGAGGAAGCCAAGCGCATCCTGCGCGAGTCCGTGACCCGCTTCGAAGCCGGCGCCTGAGCCGCCGCCACGGCGGGGCGCCGCCGCCCCGCCGTGGCTGATCCGTTTCACGTTTTGCCGTTGCCGGGGCGCCGCCCTTCGGGGTTTGCGGTACATTGCGCCATGGCATCACCGAGCCCGGTCCGTCCGCGATCCGGCTCTTCTTGGGGGACAGACTCTTGCGCATCCTGTTCGTCGGCGACGAAGCCAGCCTTCCGTCCGAAGTCACTGAATACATTCGCGATCTTGGCGACGACTGGCAGGTCCAGAGCGTTGCCGACGGCAATGCCGCGATCGCCGCGGCGGCCACGGTGCGCCTGGATGCGGTGATCGCCGCGCCGACGCTGCCGGACCTGACCACCGCCACCCTGCTCGGCCAGATCCGCACGCTGAGCCCGGAAACCATCCGCATCGCGCTGATCGAGGCCGAACAGAGCAATCGCGCGCCGCCGGCGCGGATCATCGGCGTGGCCCACCGGTTCCTGCCGCTGCCGCTGTCCCCGGAAATGCTGCTGGAGGCGGTCACCAGCCTGGAGGAACTGCAGGAACTGCTGGGCAACCCGCGCCTGCGTTCCAGCATCGGCCGCATCGAGAAGCTGCCTTCGCCGCCGCATCTGTACCTGAGCCTGATGCATGCGCTGGAGCAGGACGAGGGCAGCAACGCCGCCGACCTGGCCAAGCTGGTCTCGGCCGACCCGGCGATCGCGGCCAAGGTGCTGCAGCTGTGCAACTCGGCGTTCTTCTCCAACGGCCGCACCATTTCCGACCTGCGTACCGCCGTGACCCGGCTCGGCACCGCCACACTGCGCGACCTGGTCCTGGCCAGCGAAGTGTTCTCGGTGCAGGCGCTGTCCAACGCCGAGCGCAACGCGCTGCAGCAGCGCTCGCTGCTGGCGTCCAAGCTGGCCGCGAAGATGCTGCCGGCCTCCAGCGTGGAACTGGGTTCGACCGCGGCGCTGCTGGCCGACATCGGCCTACTGCTGCCGGGCGTGCGCGACGAGCGCGAGCCGCCCACCGATGCCAACGACACCCGGCCGGGCCACGCCGAAGCCGGTGCCTACCTGCTGGGCCTGTGGGGCCTGCCGATGCCGATCATCGAGGCGGTGGCCTTCCATCGCCAGCCACAGCGTTCCAGTACCCGCAGCTTCTGGGTCACCGGCGCGGTGCACGTGGCGATGGCGATGGCCAGCGGCTCGGAGGTCGACGAGGAGTACCTCTCCAAGACCGGCATGCTCAACAAGCTGCCGAGCTGGCGCGAGCATGCCGAGAACCTGATGGGACTGACCTCGGCGTAGGAATCATCATCCTATGCACGAAAAATTTGATCTCCGCGGAAAATAAACGCAAAAAAACGGCCACAAGGCCCGTCTTTTTTAACAGGGGATAAGACTTACTGCGTTCTATACTGAACGAGGCAAACTTGCTGCACGCCGGATCCGCTGCAACTGATGGCGCGAACCGAGCCACCTTGGGAGCCGACGACTTTGATTGTGGCGCCTAAACTTTGCATGTGCTCGGCCATGCGGTTCAAATTTTCACCACCATAATCCGTCCAATCCCCCTGAACCTCCTGGATATCACTGGGAATAAGCTGCCCAGCGCCGGTACGCGCACTACCGGGCTCCGTATTTCCATTCTGATTTTCAAGATTGACAATGATTGTCACATAAGACCCATCCTTGAAAACCACCTTGTACATTATCCGTGCCTGATCACGCAGCCCGGTGTAGTTGGATGCCAACTGCAACAAGTCAGTCATTGCCGTAAGGACATTGGCGCCAACGACTGAAGATATAACATTTACATTACCGGTCGCCGATTCGATCATCGCCCTCAAATTAGCGTCCCGAACGAATTCGTATGCGGTCTTGCTAGCAGCATCGGGGTTAAGTCCAAGCATGCTGACCGGAACATTGTAAGTAGGGCGTATTGTTCCACCACCGCTAACATAAAGTTCGTGAGCACGTCTCACTTCCTCGGAAGCACCCGGCGGCGGCGTCTGTTTACGAACGACCGGATTCGCCGCAGTTGTCGTGCGGAGCGGAACTCCACCACCGCCGCCACCAGATCCCACGTACCACTGCTGGATCTTGTTTCCACTCACGCTGTACACAATGTGCGTACCCGCGCCGCGATTTACGGCTTCTGCGCGAAAATCCCCATCATCCTGACAGCTTTCACATCGAATCGCAGCAGCTTCGGCCGAAGGACCGTAGAACGTTCCAGCACCAACAGCAACCACGCCAATCAGAAAATGTCTAATCACGATAAAATCCTTTTTTAAGAAAAAAGCATGGCGAGCCTTGGCCCGCCATGCGCTAGTTCAATCAAATCAGAAGCGCTGGGTGTACTTCATGTACACGTAGCGACCGATGTCGAAGCCGCCGTAGTAGGCGAAGCTGCTGTCCGGGGCCGAGTACATCAGCGGACCGCGGTGGTCGAACACATTGTTCGCACCGATGGCGATCGTCGCGTCCCACGGCGCCTTCCAGTTGACCTGCAGGTCGTGGAAGGTGTTGGAACCGGTGTGACGCAGCGGATCGGCTTCGCCATTGGCGAAGTGGTCCGGCGCATCGCAGTAGTCAGCGGCGCGCGAGATGCACTTTTCCTTCATGCCAGAGTAGTAGCGCAGGGTGTAGTTCACACCGAAGTCGCCCATCGTCCAGTTCACGCCCAGGTTGGAACGCAAGCGGAAGATGCCCGGAGTACCGACACTGCCGATGGTGATGTTGTCGCCCGCGGCGTTCTGGCCGGCTTCGTCGTACTTGCTGACGTAGCTGGTCTGCCAGTCGATCATGATCTTGCCGAACGCCATTTCCGGCAGACGGTAGCGGATGCCCAGATCGTAGCCTTCGGTCTCCATCTGGCCGAGGTTGGCCACACCGTAGGTCATCGCCGAGATGTGGCCGTCGGCGGCGCGGGTCACGCCGGCGCAGCGCTCGGCATTGCCCAGCACGTAGCAGTCGCGCAGGATGCGGTCGACGCTATCGGCGATGATCATGTCCTTGATCTCGTAGCGGTACCAATCCAGCGAGATGTCCAGGCCCTGCACCCAGCGCGGGCTCCACACCAGACCGGCGGTCTTGCTGGTGGAGGTCTCCGGACGCAGGTTCGGGTTGGAGCCGCTGATGAACTCGTCCGGGGTCTGGCAAGGAAGGGTCGAACACGGCACGTAGCCCTGGCCCAGCTGGGTGTAGCCGACCGGCACGCCGGCCGCGCTGCACGCCGCATTGCCGTTGACGCTGTTCGGCGCACCCACGCCGCACGGATCGATGTACGACTCGAAGCTGCTGTTCAGGCCGCCGTACAGATCGCTGATCGTCGGGGCGCGGAAGCCCTCGGCGTAGGTGCCACGGACCAGCAACTCGTCGATCGGCTTCCAGGTGAAGCCGAACTTGGAGTTCACCGTGTCGCCGAAGTTGCTGTAGTCGGAGTAGCGGCTGGCCAGGTTCAGGGTCAGCTGCTTGGCGAACGCCATGTCGGCCAGGATCGGCACGTTCAACTCGAGGTAGAACTCGTCCAGATCGTAGTTGCCGGAGGTGGTCTTGGCGCCCAGGCCGGTGCTCTCACCCGACTGCGCGAAGGCGTCCGGCGAGAAGCGGCC
The DNA here is from genome assembly GCF_009192895.1 of Xanthomonas sp. LMG 12460. NCBI lineage: Bacteria > Pseudomonadati > Pseudomonadota > Gammaproteobacteria > Lysobacterales > Lysobacteraceae > Xanthomonas > Xanthomonas sp. LMG 12460. The sequence goes on from NZ_NKUH01000011.1 coordinate 37,834, forward strand.
TTCTTCCTTGCGGTGCTCGTAGCCGACCGCGATGCCGAGGTCGCCTGCCGGCAACGTCGCCAGGGTACCGCTCAGGTTGGCGGTGTAGCTGGTGGTCTTGGTCAGGCCGGTATCGGTGAAGTACGGGAACAGGAACGCCTGGGTGTCCGCATCGGCCAGCGAACCCGGGCCAGCCACGCCGTACGGCAGCAGCGGGTTCCACGGGCGGCAGGCGCTCAGCGACACCGGCGCGGCGGCGGTACCGCACTGGGCGACGCCATTGGCGTTGATGAAGGACGAACCCAGCGCCTGGCGCGCCGCGATCAGGCTCATGTCGCCGTGACCGGTCTTGGTGCTCTCGTTGCGGTTCCACAGCGCACCGACGTCCCAGTCCCAGCTCTTGTCGGCGAACTCGAAGGAGCCGCTGATGGTCGGCGCGAAGCGCGTGGTCTTCAGCTTGCTCTCGGTGGTACGCGGCACTTCCCAGAGGCGGCGGCGGAAGTCGATGTCCTGGCCGATCGGGTTGAACGCGCTGTCGCCGGCCAGCGGGGTGCCGAACGCGGCGGACTGGTACGGATAGCCGGCGATCTGCTGATCGGTGGTGCGCTCGTTGTAGAGCACGTCGGCGTTGAAGACGATGGAGTCGGTCAGGTCGTAGTTGGCGTTGGCGAACACCGACTTACGCTCGATGCCGGTCTGCACCATCATCTGCTGGTTGGAGTTGGCGCGCTCGGCCGCCGTCAGCGGGTGGTAGTCGGCCGGATTGTTCGGGTTGCCGCCCTGGTTCAGCGTCTGCCACACAGCGACTTCCGGATCCGAGCAATCCACGGTCAGCGGGTTGCACCAGCTGCCGTTCTGGCTGATCGGACTCCAGCCGCTCGGCGTCGAGTTCGGGCCACGGCTGCCGTCGCGGCTGAACCAACGGTTCTTGGCGAACACCGGATCCTGCTTGGAATACTCGGCGGTCAGCGCCACGCCACCGCGCTCGCCCTGGGTGCCGATGGTGAAGGAGTACTGCGAGGTCTTGCCGTCGCCTTCGCCGAACTGGCCGAACTCGGCCGAGACTTCGGCGCCGTCGAAGCGCTTGCGGGTGATGACGTTGACCACGCCGGCAATGGCGTCGGAGCCGTAGATCGACGAGGCGCCGTCCTTCAGCACTTCGATGCGCTCGATCGCCGCCATCGGCACCTGGCTCAGGTCCTGCAGGCCGGAGGTGGTCGCGCCCAGGCGCTTGCCGTTCAACAGCACCAGGGTACGCTCGGCACCGAGGTTGCGCAGGTCGACGTAGTAACCGCCGACGTTTTCGCCGGACGCCAGCGCGTCGGCGCGCGAGATCGCCGGCGAGCCGGCCGAGGTCAGGTTCTGCAGCACGTCGGCGACCGAGGTGTAGCCCTGGCGCTCCAGCGCCTGGCGGTCCAGGGTCAGGATCGGCTGCTGGGTTTCGACGTCGGCGCTGCGGATGCGCGAACCGGTGATTTCGATCCGGTCCAGCGTGGTGGTGGACGAGGCGGCGGCTTCTTGCGCGCCGGCAATCGCCGGCGTCAACGCGATCGCGATGCTGGCGGGCAGCAAGCCCAGCCGCACTGCGGGAGTGCGAAGGTTCATCAATCTCTCCAGGGTAACGTTAGGGGCGTGTTAAGACGCCCTCGGCACGTTACGTTCCGGTGAGCGCGGCTGCTTTGCCGCTGTCGCCTGCAGACTTTGCCGATTCTGGCGGCACGGCGCTGCCATGGCGATATTGCGAGGCGGAGACACCGAAGCGTGCGCGGAACGCCCGCGCGAAGCTGCAGCAGTTGTCGAATCCGCTGGCGGCGGCCACCTCGCCGATCATCATCGTGGTGTCGCGCAACAGGTCCGCCGCGCGCTCCAGGCGCAGGCGCGCCGACAACGCCTGCGGGCTTTCCTCGTACAGGCTCTGGAACGTCTTAGACAGGTACCAGCCGGAGAAGTTGGTCAGCTCGGCCAGTTCGCTGATCCGCACCACGCGGTCGCGATGGCCGTCCAGATACAGCCGCGCACGCTGCATGCGCCCGAACACCTGGCGCTTGCGCATCCGCGAGCGCCCGGGACAACGCTGCACGCGGCGCGACAACTCGCCCTGCATGGAGGCCAGATGCAGCAGCACCGGCCGCATCGCCAACGCATCGCCGGGCCGCGCCGCCGCCTGTCGCCACAGGCGCAAGGCGGTCCGCGTCTCGCGCAGCGACAACTCGCCGCGCCCCGCATACAAGGTCTCGTCGGCCATCCGGCCCAAGGCCTTCAGCGCCTCGCCATCCAGGCTCAGACCGATGCACAGGCCGTCGCGGTCGGTCTGCAGCATCGGCCGCGAGTCGCGTTCGAAGGCCAGCCACTGGCCGCGGCGCAGGGCGAAACGCCCCTCCTTGGCCTCGATCCAGGCGCTGCCACGCAACTGCAGCCAGACCGTGAAGGCATTCGCCGAGGCCTGCACGCTGGCCAGGCGCGCCGCGCCCAGGCAGGCCGGACCCGCCGGCGCGTCGTCGGCGTCCAGCACCAGTTGTTGTCCATGATCGACCAGGAAAGATTGCCGCATCCGAGCACCTGCTTGACGTAAACCGGTGCGCAGTCTTTGCCGAATGTGGCCGCAGGTCAGGACGTCTTGGCGATAGTTGTCCGAAATCGCCACGTCGCCCTTACGAACAACTTACGAAGCCTATTTTTCCTTCCGGATCAGCCAGTTGTGCGAGATGGTCGAGAACCATTCCGGCTGCTCGTGCACGCGCATGAAGCCGATCTCGCTGCCATCCTCGACCGCCAGTGCCACATAGGCGTCGCCACTGCGCGGATCGATGCTGAAGCCGTTGACCGCACTGAAGTGGTCGCGGTCCAGGCACACGCTTGCAGCGAGGCCACCGTCGATCCGCGCCATGCGGCTGGCGCATTCGCCGGTCTGGAACAGGTAATGCACCGCACCCTCGGGGCCCAGCGCCCAACTGCGGTAGCGCCACAGCGACGGCAGGCCGTCGTCCACGACACGCACGCTGGCCAGGTCCAGGCTGGCATCGACGCGCCACAGGCCGCTGCGCGCGAGCCGGGTGAACAGGATCTCCCCAGTGGCAGGATCAGCGCGGACCTGGGAAACATCCGGCAAGGTCGCCAAGGGCCGCCAGGGCACCGCGCGCCGGTCGTACAACTGCAGGCGGGTGCGGCCGTTCTCGCCCAGCAGGACCAGCAGTTGACCGGGTTCGGCGGTGTACAACGCCTGCAGCGGCTCGCCGGCCGGCACCGGCAAGGCCGCCACACTGCCGGATTGCGGCCGGACCTCATAGATCGCCGAATGCCCCTGCGCATCGCGGCCGCTGACCAGCAGCGCCTGGCTGTCGGCCGACCACGCCAAGGGCTGCCGGGTCTCCGGCCGCACGCCCTCGATCAGCCGCAACGAGGTCGGCTGGCGCACATCGCCCCACCACAGCGCGTAGCTGCCGTCGCGATCGGAGGTGAAGGCGAGTTGGCGCCCGTCGGGCGCGATGCTCGGCTGGCCGTCGCGGCCGGTGGACGCGAACAGCCGCTGGCGCTCGCGCGGCACATCCGCCGCTCCCGCCCGGATGCGGTACACGGCGAACTGCGGACGCCGGTGCACGAACGCCAGGCTGCCGCCGTCGCGCGCCAGCCGCGGCGCCTGCGCATCGCTCAACCCCAGGTCGCGCAGGCGCCGGGTCTGGGTGTCCAGCCGGTATAGCCGGGTCTCGCCATCGACGCGGCGCCCGAACACGATGCCCTGCCCGTCGCGCGCCCAGTCCCAGCCGCGGATTTCGGCAAATTCATGGGTCAACGGCTCGGCGGTGCCGCCGGCCGCCGGCATCCGCCACAGCCCGCCCATCTGCGGATTGCGCACGAAGGCGATCCATTTGCCGTCCGGCGAGTAACGCGGCGCGTAATCGAAATCGCCGGCGGCGACCGGATAATCCAGCGCCGTCCAGCGCCCGCTGCCCAGATCCAGCACGCGGATGCCGCGCGCCGGCTGACGCCCGTTCATGCTGCCGAACACCAGGCCGCGGCCATCCGGCGTCCAGTCGAAGCTGAGCAATTCGCTGTCGTCGCAGCGCGCGACCTCGCGCGCGGGCGTGCGCCCGTCGGTCTGCACCAGCATCACCCGGCACTGGCGGTCGGCACCGAGTCGGGCGAAGGCGATGTGCGTGCCGTCGGGCGACCAGGCGGGCAGGCGGTCGGAGGCGCCGCGGGCCGGGACGCCCAGCGAGCGCGGGGGCGTACTGCCGGCAGCGCCGCTGGTCGGCTGGATGAGCAGCTGGGTGCCATCGCTGCCGGTGGCGCGTGCGGCATAGGCCACCTGCGCGCCATCCGGAGACAGCGCCGGCTCCAGCTTGAACCCGGACATGGCGGTGATCAGCCGGTACGGCCGCTTGGGGCTGCCCAGCACGCGTTCCTGCTCGGCACTGTCGGCGGGCACGGCCTCGGGGCGCGCGAACCACCACCAGCAGGCCAGCGCCAGCACCAGCATCGACGCCGCACCGGCGGCGGCGGCGAGCCATGACGGCGCGCGCCGCCGCGCCGCAGGGGCGATGGCCGGAACACGCGCCGCAGCCGTCTCCGCGGCGACGTCCGTGTCCAGCGATGGAGCCGCCGCCGCGCCCGCCTCGGCCTCGACATCCGGCAAGGCCTGCACCGGTGCCACCAGGCGGTAGCCGGTCTTGGCCAGGGTCTCGATGTACACCGGCGCCTCGCCGCGCGCGCCGGCCGCGAACGCCTTGCGCAACTGGGTGATGGCCTGCGTCACCACATCGTTGGTCGGCTGCGTGTCCGGCCAGACCTGCGCCAACAGCGCCTCGCGCTCCACCACTTGACCCGGCTGCGCCAGCAACACCCGCAGCACACCCATCGCCTTGGGCGTGAGCCGTTGCGGCCGGCGCGCGCGCGGCGCATGCACTTCCCGCAAGGACAGCAGCACCAGACAATCGCCGACCTGCATCCGTTGCGGAAGCGTCGATGTGGCGGACGATGAAGAAGACATGGTGTTGGACAACGAAGAAAACGCCGTGACGGAAGTGTCGCAGATGCGGCGGCGACGCAGCCACGTACGGCTCGCAGCGAGAGCCAACGAGCAAACTCGGCAAAGCGAGGCAGCGGATGCCGCCAAGCACTGCATGTCACTGGATTCTACTCTAGTCATCGCCGCCGCTAGCCGCGACGACGCATTCAGGCTCTCTCTCCGCCGACGAAATTCACATAATCGCTCCATGACTGCGCGCCCCTGGGCGCGCTTTTTTTACGCCACGTTCACGTCTTCATGTAGCGTGTGACGCTGAGCCCAATCAGTCGCGACACCACCAAGGCGATGTACATCACGCCGGCGAACTGTTCGATCATCACCAGCGCGCGGGCGAACGGCTGCACCGGCACGACATCGCTCAGGCCCACGCCCGAGAGCACGCTGAAGCTCAGATACAGCAATTCCATCCAGGTCCGCGGCGAGGCCGCGTCCACGGCCGCGGTGAAGCTGCCCGGCAGCCATTGCTGGCACACCGCGAAGACGAACGCGAAGGCCCAGGCCAGCAGCGTGAAGGTGGCGCCGGCCGCATAGAGCTCGTCGCGAGTGACCACGTGGTCCTGCAGCATGTAGGCGATCAGGCTGCCGGCGGTATAGAAGTACAGCAGGCTTTCCAGCAACTGCGCCCAGGCGGTCATCGCCGGATTGCCGAGCAGGGCCGCGGCGATCGACAGCGCCACCGACGGCAGCGCCAGGCAACAGGCGATCCACAGCGCCGAGGGTCCGCGGTTGACCACCCACAACGCCAGCGCCAGCACCACGATGCCGAAGGCGCCGAACAGCGCGCGCCCGGCCGCGGTGTCCTCCATCCAGGGATACAGCAGCACGCCCAGCAGTTGCACCGCGAGCAACAGCGCGGACGGATGGCGACGCAGCGCGAACGCATAGCGCAGCATGAGACATTCCCTGTGGCGACCAGCGCGCATGATAGACGTGCGTGTGCATGGCGCCGTCGTCACGACCGAAGATGCCGGCCGCACCTGCCATGCGAGCGCACGGCAGGCTTGGCGTTGGACCGGCGCGTGCGCACACGTGCAGACCTCGACAGCTCACTCGGCGCGGTACACCTGCGCGCCAGCCGCCAGGAACTGCGCCGACTTCTCGGCCATGCCGGCCTGCAGCGCCGCTTCCGCGTCGACCCCGTGCTCGGCGGCGTAGTCGCGCACGTCCTGGGTGATCTTCATCGAACAGAAGTGCGGTCCGCACATCGAACAGAAATGCGCCAGCTTGTGCGCGTCCTTGGGCAGGGTCTCGTCGTGGAACTCGCGCGCCTTCTCCGGATCCAGGCCGAGATGGAACTGGTCGTCCCAGCGGAACTCGAAGCGCGCCTTGGACAAGGCGTTGTCGCGCACCTGCGCGCCGGGATGGCCCTTGGCCAGGTCCGCGGCGTGCGCGGCGATCTTGTAGGCCATGATGCCGTCGCGCACGTCGGCGCGGTTGGGCAGGCCCAGATGCTCCTTCGGCGTGACGTAGCACAGCATCGCGGTGCCGAACCAGCCGATCATCGCCGCACCGATCGCCGAGGTGATGTGGTCGTAGCCGGGCGCGATGTCGGTGGTCAGCGGCCCCAGCGTGTAGAACGGCGCCTCGCCGCACTCGCGCAGTTGCTTGTCCATGTTCTCCTTGATCAATTGCATCGGCACGTGGCCGGGGCCCTCGATCATGGTCTGCACGTCGTGCTTCCAGGCGAGCCTGGTCAGTTCGCCCAGCGTTTCCAGTTCGCCGAACTGGGCGGCGTCGTTGGCGTCGGCGATGCAACCCGGGCGCAAGCCGTCGCCCAGCGAAAAGGCCACGTCGTAGGCCTTCATGATCTCGCAGATATCCTCGAAGTGGGTGTAGAGGAAGTTCTCGCGATGATGCGCCAGGCACCACTTGGCCAGGATCGAGCCGCCGCGCGAGACGATGCCGGTGACGCGCTTGGCGGTCAGCGGGACGTAGCGCAGCAGCACGCCGGCATGGATGGTGAAGTAGTCCACGCCCTGTTCGGCCTGCTCGATCAGGGTGTCGCGGAAGATTTCCCAGGTCAGTTCCTCGGCGCGGCCATCCACCTTCTCCAGCGCCTGGTAGATCGGCACGGTGCCGATCGGCACCGGCGAGTTGCGCACGATCCATTCGCGGGTCTCGTGGATGTGCTTGCCGGTGGACAGGTCCATCACCGTGTCCCCGCCCCAGCGGATCGCCCACACCAGTTTCTCCACTTCCTCGGCGATGCCGGAACTGACCGCGCTGTTGCCGATGTTGGCGTTGATCTTGGTCAGGAAGTTGCGGCCGATGATCATCGGCTCGCTTTCCGCATGGTTGATGTTGCACGGCAGGATGGCGCGGCCGCGGGCGATCTCGTCGCGCACGAACTCGGGCGTGATCTGCTGCGGGATGGCGGCGCCGAACGCTTCGCCGGGATGCTGCATGCGCAATTGCGCATCGCGCAGGTCCTGCAGGCGCTGGTTCTCCCGAATCGCCACGAACTCCATTTCCGGGGTGACGATGCCGCGCCGTGCGTAATGCATCTGGGTGACGTTGGCGCCGTCGCGGGCGCGTCGCGGCAGACGCCGTGCCGGGAAGCGCACCGCCTGCAGGCGCGCATCGTCCTCGCGCGCGCGCCCGAACTGCGAACTGAGCCCGGCCAGCGCCACGCTGTCGCCGCGCTCGGCGATCCAGGCGGCGCGCAGCGGCGCCAGGCCGGCGCCGAGATCGATCCGCGCCTGCGGGTCGGTGTACGGCCCGGACGTGTCGTAGACGGTGATCGGGGCATTTTCCTCGCCGCCGAACACGGTGGGCGTGCGGGTCAGCGCGATCTCGCGCATCGGCACCTGCAGATCGGCGCGCGAGCCCTGCACGAAGATCTTGCGCGAACCGGGGATCGGGCGGGTCACCGCCGCGGACAAGGTGTCGGTCTGCTGCTGCAGCGGATTGGGTACGGCGTTCATCGGCGTTCGTCCTGGTTCAAGTGACCCGCAGGGGAAGCGGGACGGGTGCGAGCGGACTCGCATCTCGGACGAAGCGGCGGCGCGGGCCCGCCCCGGACGCGCACGCGCCCGCAGCGGACTTGCGAAGCTTCCCTACGCCGGTATCAACCGGATCAGGTTCGAAGGGACTGTCTCAACCGCGGCCTGCGCCGGCGGTACCCCCGCTTCTGCGGCTATTAGACCCGTTTCCGCCGCTCGCCGCCAACCAATGCGGCTGAACGCCGGCACAGCCGCCGCGCGCATGTGTCAGCACCGCCACACGCGGCGGCGCCGGCGACAAACCGCAGCCACGTGGCCTGCCTAGCCTGCGCGCACAAGAATCAGAGCTCTCTCTCATCGCCGCCGGCACTGCCGGCGGCATTTTTTTGCCAACGCGCGCGCCGGCTCATTCCAGCATGTAGGCCACGCGCAAGCCGCCCCAGTGGCGCCCGCGGACATGCACCGGCACCGACAGGTCGAACAGGATCTGCCCGGTATCGCGCCGATACACCTGCAGCAGATAGGGCTCGGTGTGGCGGCCGACATTGCGGCCGACCCGGTCGGCGAAGATGCGCTTGCTGCGGTTGCCGACCAGGTCGCGCGCGCGGTCGCCACTGAGCGGCTGGCTGAAGCGCAGATTGTGGGTCGGCACGTAACCGTCGACGTTCGCGCAGATCGCGAACACGATCCACGGATGCGCGGCCAGCAGCGGCTCCTGCAGCGGCGGCAACAGCTCGTCGCACAACGCATCGAACGCGGTGCGGTACTTGGGCGGGTCGATGCCGGGGATCGGCACGTACTCGGTAGAGAACAACGCCTCCTCGCCGATGCGCCCGCGCATCAGCGCTGCCTCGAAGGCCAGGCCGACGCTGACCGCAGCGGCCTGGGCCAGATCGCGCACGCGCGCATGCCGTGGCTGGCGCATCGGATCGGCGGGCAGCCGGAACAGATTCACGCAGTCGTGCAGGGTGTCGCTGCCCGCGGCCAGGTCGGCGCTGCGCTGCACCACCTGCGCGGCGTGCTGCAGATTGCTGCGGCTGAGTCCGACCACGTGCTCGATGGCACGGTCGATGCCGCCGATCTCTCCGCTCTGCGTGGCGATGCGGCCGGCCACCGCCTCCATCGCCGCACTGGCGCGGCCGAGCAACGCGCCGATGCCGCCCAGCACCTGCTCGGTGCGCTGCGCCGAGGCCGCACTGTCCTGCAGGGCGGTGCCGGTCTCGCCGATGATGCTGCGCACGTCGCGTGCCGCGGTGGCAGCGCGTTCGGCGAGTTGCCGGATTTCGGTGGCGACCACCGCGAAACCGCGCCCGGCCGGGCCGGCATGCACTGCTTCGATGCTGGCGTTGATCGAGAGGATGTTGGTCTGGAACGCGACCGCATCGATCACCTCGATGACCTGGTTGGCGCGCGCCGAACGCCGCGCCACCTCCTGCATCGCCTGGCCGAGGATGCGCGCCGCCTCCACACCCTGGCGGGCGCTGTCGTCTGCGCTGGCCGCCACCGCGATCACCGCGCGCAGGTCGCGATCCATCTCGTGCAGGCTCTGCAGCAATTGCCGGGTGGTGGCGAGCACCGTCTGCAGCGCATCGAGCTGGGTCTGCGATTGCCGCGCCAGTTCGTCGTTCTCGGCGACCACGTGCGGCACGTCGGCGGCGATCTGCAGCGATAGCGCCACCGCCTGGCGGATCGCCTCGGCCAGGTTGCCGAAACCGGCCGACAGGCGCCGCCCCGGCATCGCCTCGGCCTCCTGCGCCGACAGCGGCGTGTGCAGCCCCAGATCCAGATCGCAGCCGGTCAGCCGCTCGCCGACCCGATCGAGCAGCGCCTGCGCCGTCACGCCCTCCTGGATCCGCTGCGCCACCGCCTGCAGCGCCGGGCTGGTCGCACCCTGCGGCTGGCCCTCGGCGAGCAGCGCGACGTCGCGCAACAGTGCCGCGGTTTCCGGATGCGGCAGCGACAGCAGCCAGCCTTGACCGCCACGATCGCGGTCGCGCTGGTAGCGCACGCGGCGCGCGGGATCGCCCCCCGGCGCCTGCCAACTGCCTTCGCTGTCGACCAGGGCGGACAGCGGCAAGCCCCAGACCGCCTCGCTGGCGGCGCCGAGCAGCGTTTCGGCCGAGACGCCCAGCAGGTCCAGGGCGGCACGGTTGGCGGCACTCACGCGACCGTCGGGCTCCAGCCGCAACAGCGCGATCGGGGCATCCGGCAAACCGGCAATGGGCGCGGCGTCGGCATCGGGACTGCGTGAGAACAAGGCCATCGGCGTCTTCCTCAGTGCTGCGGCCATGGTATCGGCTCCTGCCGCGCCCTCGCAGCGACACACGCTCCAACCGGGATCACCATCATGCAAGGGATGCGCATCGGCAGACCTGCCGACGACACGACCATGACGTCGTCTTCGCGAACATGGGGCCATCGCAACGCCCGACCGCTCCTGGATTTGGCGCCAAACGTTCGATGTGGCGCGACCGTGCAGTGCACCGGCACTGCGATGCGGCAGGCCACACGCCATGGGCGCGACGCGACGCCGGTGCAGACCCGCTGCGTCGTCTCCCCGCCCGTTTGCCGTGGGTCGGTCTGACGGCCGTAGCGCCTCTCATCCGTTCCACGACTGGAGACACGCCCCCATGGTGTTTCGCATTTCCATCGCCTTGGTGGCGCTGCTGGTCCTGATCGCCGGCGTTGCCCCCGGCCCCTTCAATGACGTGGTGCAGACCGCGCTGACGGACGTGATCCGCAGTGCCGGCTGGCTGTACCTGCTGATCGTGTTCCTGACCCTGAGCTTCCTGCTGTACCTGGCGTTCGGTCGCTTCGGCAACCTGCGCATCGGCGGCGAAGACGCCGAGCCGGATTTCTCGCGCGGGAGCTGGCTGTCGATGTTGTTCGCCGCCGGCATGGGCATCGGCCTGGTGTTCTGGGGTGCGGCCGAGCCGATCTCGCATTTCCTCAAACCGCCGGAGGGGCTGGCGCCGGAGAGCATGCAGGCGGCACGCGCGTCGATGCGCTACGCCTTCTTCCACTGGGGTCTGCATCCCTGGGCGGTGTATGCGCTGATCGGCCTGGCGATGGCCTGGTTCCAGTACAACCGTAACGGCCGCGGGCTGATCAGCGACATCCTGCAGCCGGTCATCGGCCGCCATCACCGCGGCTGGATCGGGCAGTGCGTGAACATCGCCGCGGTGGTGGCCACCGCGGTCGGCGTGGCGACCACCCTGGGCTTCGGCACCATCCAGATCGCCGCCGGCGTGCAGCGCGTGTTCGGCGTGCACGCCGGGGTGCCGTTGCAGTTGACGGTGATCGGCGTGGCCTTCGTGCTGTACATGCTGTCCACCAGCACCGGTGTGGAACGCGGCATCAAGTGGCTGTCCAACATCAACCTGGCGCTGGCGGCACTGCTGCTGGCCGCGGTGCTGGTGCTCGGCCCCACCGGCTTCATCTTCGACACCTTCACCACCACGCTGGGCGCCTACCTCAATCAACTGGTGACGATGAGCCTGCGCATGTCGCCGTTCTCCGGCGACCGCTGGGTGGCCGACTGGACCATCTTCTACTGGGCCTGGTGGATCGCCTGGGCGCCATTCGTCGGCGCGTTCATCGCCCGCGTCTCGCGCGGCCGCAGCGTGCGCGAATTCGTCGTCGGCGTGGTGCTGGCGCCGACCCTGCTCGGCTTCCTGTGGTTCTCGGTGTTCGGCGGCACCGCGCTGTGGTCGCAGCTGTTCGGCCACGTGGACATGCTGCAGGCGCTGCACAACGGCTACGAGACGGTGCTGTTCACCCTGTTCGACAGCCTGCCGGGGTCGCTGCTGCTGTCGAGCGTGGCGTTGTTGCTGCTGATGATCTTCTTCGTCAGTTCCGCCGATTCGGCGGTGCTGGTGCTGGCCAGCATGTCCACCGACGAGGCCGGCGACCCGCCGCTGGCGCGCAAGCTGGTGTGGGGCGTGGCGGTGGCGCTGATCGCCGCGGTGCTGTTGCTGGCCGGCGGCCTGGATGCGCTGCAGGGCGTGATCACCATCGCGGCGCTGCCGTTCGCCTTGCTGATGGTGCTGGTGATCGTATCGCTGTACCGCGTGCTCGATGCCGAGTCCAACCGCCAACGCCGCCAGGCGCAGCGCGCCAGGCACATGATCGAGGCCTGGATCGCGCGCGAACAGGCGGCGCGGGACGACGCAGACGCGGCGGCGCCCCGCGCACAGGAATGAACGCCGCCGCGCGCGGCGTCCCTCAATAACCGGCAGCCTGCCCGTCCTTGCGGCTTTCCGAAGCGCCGTAGTACACGCCGCTGTCCGGGTCGCGCGCGATGGCCTGGTAACCGCCGTACGGCCCGTCGGCGAAGATCACCCGATGGCCCTTGCGCATCAGTTCGCGGATGGTGTCGTAGGCGAAGCCGGTTTCCAGGTTCAGTTCGCCGCCGTCGCGCATCGCCGTGGCCTGCCCGGTCGGCTCGGTGGAGCCGTCGTGCTGGATCCGCGGCGCGTCGCCGGCCTCCTGCAGGTTCATGTGAAAGTCGATCAGGTTCATCAGGATCTGCACGTGGCCCTGCGGCTGCATCGCCCCGCCCATCACCCCGAAGCTCAGCCACGGCTTGCCGTCCTTGGTCACGAACGCGGGGATGATGGTCTGGAACGGACGCTTGCGCGGCGCGTAGCCGTTGGGATGGTCCTTCTGCAGCACGAACATCTCGCCGCGGTCCTGCAGGATGAAGCCCAGCCCCGGCGGCGCCATGCCGCTGCCCATGCCGCGGTAGTTGGACTGGATCAGCGACACCATCATGCCGTCGGCATCGGCGACGGTCAGGTAGATGGTGTCGCCCTCTTCCAACTGCTTCGGCGTGCCCGGCTGCACTTCCTTCAGCGCGCGGTCCATCGAGATCAGCGCGCGCCGCTGCGCGGCGTAGTCCTTGGAGATCAGCCGCGCCAGCGGCGCCGGCTGGAACGCCGGGTCGGCGTAGAAGCGCGCACGATCGGCGAAGGCCAGCTTCTTCGCTTCGGTGAACAGGTGCACGTGCTCGGCCGAGCCGAACGGGATCTTGGAGAAGTCGTAGCCCTCCAGGATGTTAAGCATCTGCAGCGCGGCGATGCCCTGGCTGTTGGGCGGCAGTTCCCACACGTCGTAGCCGCGGTAGTTGGTGGACACCGGCTCGACCCATTCGCCGTGGTGGCTGGCCAGATCCTCGTAGCGCAGGAAGCCGCCGTTGGCCTTGAAGTAGGCATCGATGGTGCGCGCGATCGGGCCCTTGTAGAACGCGTCGCGGCCGCCGTCGGCGATCTGCTGCAGGGTGTCGGCCAGGTTCGGGTTCTTCCACAGCTCGCCCTTGCGCGGGGCGTGGCCGTCGATGGTGAACTGCTCCTTGAAGCCAGGGTACTGCGACAGCCGCGGCACCGAGCGATCCCAGTAGTAGGCGATGGTCTCGGCCACCGGATGGCCGTCGCGGGCGTAGCGGATCGCCGGCGCCAGGTTCTGCGCCATCGTCCTGCGCCCGAAACGTTCGTGCAGCGCGAACCAGCCATCGACCGCACCGGGCACCGAGACCGGCAGCGGACCGGTGGCCGGGATCTCCTTCAACCCGCGGCGCTGGAACTCGGCCAGGGTCAGCGCCTTCGGCGAACGGCCGGAGCCGTTGTAGCCGTACAGCTTCTGCGTCTTCGGATCCCAGACGATGGCGAACAGGTCGCCACCGACGCCGTTGCCGGTCGGCTCCATCAGCCCCAGCGCGGCATTGGCGGCGATCGCCGCATCCACCGCCGAGCCGCCCTCACGCATGGTCTCCAGTGCGATCTGCGTGGCCAGCGGCTGTGAGGTGGCGGCCATGGCGTGCGGGGCGATCACTTCCGAGCGCGTGGCGAACGGCTGGCCGGTGATGCGGTCGGCGGCCTGCGCCGGCACCGACGTCGCCAGTGCCAGCGCGAGCGCCAGGCGCGCCAGGGAAGGAAGCGAAACGGACATGCGCGGCTCTCCGGAGAACAGGGGACGCCCACCGTACCCGAGTGCGGCGGGTGCCGCCGCGCAGGCGCTCACATCGCGCCATCGCAAAGGCCGGATTTCCGCGCAATTGGCGCCATTCGTCGCCTGCCCCACCTCCGTTTCATGCGTAACCATGCAGTGCTGGCGCGGCTTTTGGCACATTCGCCCGCGGAGGCCCGCAACACAGTTGACAGTCGCGCAAAGCCCATGGTTATCTCGCTGCATGTTGCAGCGCCACACCCGCCCGAAGTCGACCCGCCAGCCCGCCGCGTTGCGCGCGGACGCTGCTGCGTCGCTCCTCGTACTCGTGCTTATTACCTCGCCCACAAGTGCGGGACGAACCGGCGTGTAAGCGACAAGCAGCCAGGATTCGATCAGACCCCGCACCGGCAACGGCGCGGGGTTTTTCGTTTCAGTGACCACGAATGCAAGACCCCTCTCCACTCCAACACCGTTCAAGGACATCCGCACAATGACCAGTTCCGCCCAGCCCACCACCAAGATCGCCATCGTCGGTTACGGCAGCCAGGGCCGCGCGCACGCGCTGAACCTGCGCGAGTCCGGCTTCGACGTCACCATCGGCCTGCGTGCCGGCGGCCCGACCGAAGCCAAGGCGCAGGCCGACGGCTTCGTGGTGAAGAGCCCCGCCGAGGCGGTCAAGGACGCCGACCTGGTCGCGGTGCTGACCCCGGACATGGTGCAGAAGAAGCTGTACGAAGAAGTGCTGGCGCCGAACATGAAGCAGGGCGCCTGCCTGCTGTTCGCGCACGGCCTGAACGTGCACTTCGACATGATCAAGCCGCGCGCCGACCTGGACGTGGTGCTGGTCGCGCCGAAGGGCCCGGGCGCGCTGGTGCGCCGCGAGTACGAGATCGGCCGAGGCGTGCCGTGCATCTGGGCGGTGTACCAGGACAAGAGCGGCAAGGCCGAGCAGTTCGCGCTGGAGTACGCCGCCGGCCTGGGCGGCGCGCGCGCCAACCTGATCAAGACCACCTTCAAGGAAGAGACCGAGACCGATCTGTTCGGCGAGCAGGCGGTGCTGTGCGGCGGCGCCTCGTCGCTGGTGCAGGCCGGCTTCGAAGTGCTGGTGGAAGCCGGCTACCAGCCGGAAATCGCCTATTACGAAGTGCTGCACGAACTGAAGCTGATCGTCGACCTGTTCTACGAAGGCGGCATCACCCGCATGCTCGAGTTCGTCTCCGAAACCGCGCAGTACGGCGACTACGTCAGCGGCCCGCGGGTCATCGACGCGGCCACCAAGGAGCGCATGCGCGACGTGCTGACCGACATCCAGAACGGCACCTTCACCAAGAACTGGGTGGCCGAATACGACGCCGGCCTGCCGAACTACAAGAAGTTCAAGCAGGCCGACCTGGACCACCCGATCGAAACGGTCGGCAAGCAGCTGCGCGCCAAGATGGTGTGGCTCAACGGCGACGCCGCTGCCGCACCGGCCGCCGGCGGCACCAAGGCCGCGTAATCCGCGGCTCCCCCACCCGCTTCCACCGAAAGGTCGCCACCGTATGAACTCCTCCGCTCACGGCACGCCCCGCAACGGCGCGCGCTGGCTGACGCAGGCCCTGGAAGCCGAAGGCGTGGACACGCTGTTCGGCTATCCGGGCGGCACCATCATGCCGTTCTACGACGCGCTGGTAGACAGCCAGCTCAAGCACATCCTGGTCCGCCACGAACAGGGCGCGGCGCTGGCCGCCAACGGCTACGCCCGCGCCAGCGGACGGGTCGGCGTGTGCGTCGCCACGTCCGGTCCGGGCGCGTCCAACCTGGTCACCGGCATCGCCGATGCGATGCTCGACTCGGTGCCGATGATCTGCCTGACCGGGCAGGTCGCCACGCCGCTGCTGGGTACCGACGCGTTCCAGGAACTGGACGTGTTCGGGCTGACCCTGCCGATCGTCAAGCACAGCTTCCTGGTGCGGCACGTGGACGACCTGCCGCAGGTGCTGCGCGACGCGTTCCGCATCGCCCGCGAAGGGCGGCCGGGGCCGGTGCTGATCGACCTGCCCAAGGACGTGCAGCTGGCCGATGCCGCGCATCTGCCGGCGCACGTGCCAGCGGCGGTGCCGACCCCGCCGGCGCCGCAGGATGCGGTGCTGGCCGAGGCGCTGGCGGCGATCGCCGGCGCCGAGAAGCCGGTGATCTACGGCGGCGGCGGCATCGCCCTGGGCGATGCGGTGGACGCGTTCCGCGCGTTCGTCGACGCCACCCGCATCCCCACCGTGCTGACCCTGCGCGGCCTGGGCGCATTGCCGCACGCGCACCCGCATTACCTGGGCATGCTCGGCATGCACGGCACCCGCGCCGCCAACATGGCGGTGCAGGAGTCGGATCTGCTGATCGTGGTCGGCGCGCGCTTCGACGACCGTGCCACCGGCAAGCTGGCCGAGTTCGCGCCGTTCGCACGGGTCATCCACCTGGACGCCGACGCCTGCGAGATCTCCAAGCTGCGCCAGGCCGACATCGCCGTGCCCGGCGACGTGGCGCAGGCGCTGCGTGCGCTGTCCGCGGCGACCAGCACCTGCGAGGCCTGGCACGCCCGCTGCGTCGGCCATCGCGAGAAGTTCGGCGCGCGCTACGACGCGCCCGGGCAGGACATCTATGCGCCCGGCCTGCTGAAGCGGCTGAGCGAACTGGCCCCGGCCGACACCGTGATCGCCTGCGACGTCGGCCAGCACCAGATGTGGGTCGCCCAGCACTGCCGCTTCAACCACCCGCGCAACCACCTGACCAGCGGCGCGCTGGGCACAATGGGCTTCGGCCTGCCGGCGGCGATGGGCGCGCAGTTCGCCTGCCCCGACCGCACCGTGGTGCTGGTCAGCGGCGACGGCAGCTTCATGATGAACGTGCAGGAGCTGGTCACCATCGCCCGCTGCAAGCTGCCGGTGAAGATCGTGCTGCTGGACAACAGCTCGCTGGGCATGGTGCGGCAGTGGCAGGAACTGTTCTTCGCCGAGCGCTACAGCGAGATCGACCTCTCGGACAACCCGGATTTCGCCGCGCTGGCGCAGGTGTTCGGCATCCCGGCCAAGCGCATCACCGCGCGCGGCCAGGTCGACGACGCGCTGGCCGAGCTGCTGGCGCAGCCGGGCCCGGCGCTGCTGCACGTGGCCATCGACGCCCGCGCCAACGTGTGGCCGCTGGTGCCGCCGAACACCGCCAACAGCACCATGCTGGAAAGCAATCCCGCTGCCCAGCGCCAGGAGACGACACATGCGTTACCAGCTTGACCTGGTGCTGAAACCGATCGACGGCGCCCTGCTGCGCGCGATCGGCATGGCCGAACGCCGCGGCTTCGCGCCGATTTCGATCAGCGGCGCGCCGGTGGCCGAGGACGCCGGCCGCTGGCACCTGCAGCTGGTGGTGGACGGCAACCGCCCCGGCGAGACCTTGCGCTTGCAGATGGAGAAGGTCTACGACTGCGAATCGGTGCGCGTGACCGCGCTGGATGGGGTGGTATGAGGCGGTCGGGACCCGGGGCCCGGGACTCGGGACCCGTGGCGGTCGCCGCGGACGTCAGGCGCAGCGCGAGACGCGCGAAAGCCAGGACTGCGCGGAGGTGTCTTCTTCCACGGAGGTCGCTTCTCCGGGAACCCGCTTTTCCCGGGTCCCGAGCGCATGTCTAACATCCCCGCCCCGCAGGACCCGGACGTAGGCCATGTCGCGGTCAGCGTGGCCGACGTACTGGCCGCGCAGGCGCGGCTGCGCCGCTATCTGCCGCCGACGCCGGTGCATTACGCCGAGCGCTTCGGCGTCTGGCTGAAACTGGAAAACCTGCAGCGCACCGGCTCCTACAAGGTCCGCGGTGCGCTCAATGCGCTGCTGGCCGGGCTGGAACGCGGCGACGAGCGCGCGGTGATCTGCGCCTCCGCCGGCAACCACGCGCAAGGCGTGGCCTGGGCGGCGCACCGCCTGGGCGTGCAGGCGATCACGGTGATGCCGCATGGCGCACCGCAGACCAAGATCGCCGGCGTCGCGCACTGGGGCGCCACGGTGCGCCAGCACGGCAACAGCTACGACGAGGCCTTCGCCTTCGCCCGCGAGCTGGCCGAACAGAACGGCTACCGCTTCCTGTCCGCCTTCGACGACCCGGACGTGATCGCCGGCCAGGGCACCGTCGGCATCGAGCTGGCCGCGCACGCCCCGGACGTGGTGATCGTGCCGATCGGCGGCGGCGGCCTGGCCTCCGGCGTGGCCCTGGCGCTGCGCTCGCAGGGCGTGCGCGTGGTCGGCGCCCAGGTCGAAGGCGTGGACTCGATGGCGCGGGCGATCCGCGGCGACGTCCGCGCCGTGGATCCGGTGCCCACCCTGGCCGACGGCGTCAAGGTTAAAATCCCCGGGTTCATCACCCGCCGGCTGTGCGCCAGCCTGCTCGACGATGTGGTGATCGTGCGCGAGGCGGAACTGCGCGAAACGCTGGTCCGCCTGGCGCTGGAGGAGCACGTCATCGCCGAGGGCGCCGGCGCGCTGGCCCTGGCGGCCGGGCGCCGCGTCGCCGGCAAGCGCAAGTGCGCGGTGGTGTCCGGTGGCAACATCGACGCCGGCGTGCTGGCGACGCTGCTGTCGGAGGTGCGCCCGCGCCCGCCGCGCAAGCCGCGCCGCCGCAGCGCCGAGCGACTTCGTAGCCAACGTCCCGCCCCGCCCGCTCCTGCCCGCATCGCCGCGTCCCCGCATCCCCATCCGCAAGCCAACGCCGCCGTAGAGGAACCCATCTGGTGAACACTTCCGTTTCTTCCCAGACCCCCCGCATCCGCATTTTCGACACCACCCTGCGCGACGGCGAGCAATCCCCCGGCTGCAGCATGACCCCGCCGCAGAAGCTGGTGATGGCGCGCGCCCTGGCCGAGCTGGGCGTGGACATCATCGAGACCGGCTTCCCGGCCAGCTCGCAGTCCGACCGCGAGGCGATGGCGCTGATCGGCCGCGAAGTGCGCGGCCCGACCCTGGCGGTGCTGTCGCGCTGCCTGGCCGCCGATATCGAGACCTCGGCACGGGCGCTGGAAGCGGCGGCCAATCCGCGCCTGCACGTGTTCCTGTCGACCAGCCCGCTGCACCGCGAGCACAAGCTGCGCATGACCCGCGAGCAGGTGCTGGAGTCGGTGCGCAAGCACGTCGCGCTGGCGCGCCAGTACGTGGACGACGTGGAGTTCTCGGCCGAGGACGCCACCCGCACCGAGGAGGATTTCCTGGCCGAGGTCGCCAGCGTGGCGATCGCCGCCGGCGCCACCACCATCAACCTGCCCGACACGGTCGGCTTCACCACCCCGGAAGAGATCCGCGGCATGTTCGCGCGGATCATCGCCAGCGTCCCCGGCGCCGACCGCGTGGTGTTCAGCGCGCACTGCCACAACGACCTGGGCCTGGCCGTGGCCAACTCGCTGGCCGCGGTGGAAGGCGGCGCGCGGCAGGTGGAATGCGCCATCAACGGCATCGGCGAGCGCGCCGGCAACTGCGCGCTGGAAGAGATCGCGATGGCGCTGAAGGTGCGCAACGCGTTCTACGAACTGGACACCGCGATCCACACCCCGCGCATCGTCGCCACCTCGCAGTTGCTGCAGCGCCTGGTCGGCATGCCGGTACAGCGCAACAAGGCGATCGTCGGCGGCAACGCCTTCGCCCACGAGTCGGGCATCCACCAGCACGGCATGCTGCGCCACCGCGGCACCTACGAGATCATGCGCCCGGAAGACGTGGGCTGGGAGTCCTCGCAGATGGTGCTGGGCCGCCACAGCGGCCGCGCCGCGGTCGAGCAGCGCCTGCGTGCGCTCGGCTACGTGCTGGACGAGGCCGAACTGAACATCGCCTTCGACGCGTTCAAGGCGCTGTGCGAACAGCAGCGCGTGGTCAACGACGCCGACCTGCAGGCGATGATGCAGGACGCGCCGGAGAGCCAAGGCTACCGCCTGTCGTCGATGACCGTCAGCGACCGCGGCCAGCGCGCCAGCGCGCAGGTCGAGCTGTCCGATCCGGACGGCCAGCGGGTCAGCGAGCGCGCCGAGGGCGACGGCCCGGTGGACGCGCTGTTCGCCGCGCTGTCGGCCGCCACCGGCGTGCAGCTGGTGCTGGACAGCTACCAGGTGCACAGCGTCGGCATCGGCGCCGACGCGCGCGGCGAGGCCAACCTCAGCGTGCGCCACGGCGAGGTCGAGTACGACGGCACCGGCACCAGCCGCGACATCATCGAGGCCAGCGCGCTGGCCTGGCTGGACGTGGCCAACCGCGTGCTGCGCCAGCGCCAGGCGGCGCCGGCCGCCGCCGACGCGATGGCGTGAGCGGCCACGCCGCGGTCATCGTCCTCGTGCACGCTCGCCTTCGCTTGCCCTCCCCGCCCAGCTTTCCTGCCAGGTAGTTCCGCAATGTCCGCCACTCCCCGCACCCTGTACGACAAGCTGTGGGACGCGCACGTCGTCGTCCCCGAAAGCGCCGCCGCCCCGGCGGTGCTGTACATCGATCTGCACCTGATCCACGAGGTGACCTCGCCGCAGGCGTTCACCGAGCTCAAGACGCGCGGCCTGGCGCCGCGCCGGCCCGACCGCACCAAGGCGACGATGGACCATTCCACGCCGACCCTGCCGCGCGGCGCCGACGGCAAGCTGCCGTACTACACCCCGGCCTCCGAGGCGCAGGTGGACATGCTCGCGCGCAACTGCGCCGACTACGGCATCGAACTGTTCGACATGGGCTCGGACAACCGCGGCATCGTCCACGTGATCGCGCCGGAGCAGGGCTTCACCCAGCCCGGCATGACCATCGTCTGCGGCGACAGCCACACCTCTACGCATGGCGCGTTCGGCGCGCTGGCGTTCGGCATCGGCACCAGCGAGGTCGGCCACGTGCTCGCCACGCAATGCCTGCTGCAGCGCAAGGCCAGGACCATGGCGATCACCGTCGACGGGCCGCTGGCGCCGGGCGTCGGCGCCAAGGACGTGATCCTGCACATCATCGGCGTGATCGGAGTCAACGGCGGCACCGGCCACGTGCTGGAATACCGCGGCTCCACCATCGAAGCGATGGACATGGAGCAGCGCATGACCCTGTGCAACATGTCGATCGAGGCCGGCGCGCGTGCCGGCATGGTCGCGCCGGACCAGGTCACCTTCGACTGGGTCGCCAACACCCCGCGCGGCCCCAAGGGCGCCGACTTCGACGCCGCCGTGCAGCGCTGGTCGGAGTTGCGCAGCGATCCCGGCGCGCGCTTCGACGCCGAGGTGCACATCGATGCGCGCGAGATCCGCCCGACCCTGACCTGGGGCACCCACCCCGGCACCGCGATCGCGGTGGACGTGCCGATCCCGGCCGCACAGGATCCGGCGGCGCAGAAGGGCCTGCACTACATGCACCTGGAAGCCGGGCACGCGCTGATCGGCACGCCGGTGGACGTGGTGTTCGTCGGTTCCTGCACCAACGGCCGGCTCAGCGACATGCGCGCCGTGGCGCAGGTGCTGCGCGGGCGCAAGGTGGCGCCGCACGTGCGCATGCTGGTGGTGCCGGGTTCGGAGATCGTCAAGCGCCAGGCCGAGGCCGAGGGCATCCACGAGGTGGTGCGCGCGGCCGGCGCGGAATGGCGCGAGTCCGGCTGCTCGATGTGCATCGCCATGAACGGCGACCTGGTGGCGCCGGGACAGCTGGCGGTGAGCACCAGCAACCGCAATTTCGAGGGCCGTCAGGGCCCGGGCTCGCGCACCCTGCTGGCCTCGCCGCTGACCGCGGCCTGGGCGGCGGTGAACGGCAAGGTCAGCGATCCGCGCGCGCTGTTCGCGGAGGTCGCGTGATGGCGTCGCACATCGCCGCGTTCGCGGCCACGCTGACCTTCGTCGCCACCACCACCCGCGCCTTCGCGCACCGCCACCAGCCGCTGCTGCCGCCGCACGTGCCGCCCGCGGCGCTGCCGCCGCCAGTGGCCGACGCCGCAGCGCCCGCCCCCGACTCCGTCGCTTCCCAGGAGACCCCGTGATGGCCGGCTTCGCCACCCTCACCTCGCGCAGCGTGGTGCTGCGCCAGACCAACATCGACACCGACCAGATCATCCCGGCGCGGTTCCTGTCCACCACCGAACGCGCCGGCCTCGGCCGCCACGCCTTCAACGACTGGCGCTGGCAGGCCGACGGCACGCCGAACCCGGAATTCGCCTTCAACCAGGCGCACAACGCCGGCCGCCATATCCTGCTGGCCGGGCGCAACTTCGGCTGCGGCTCCTCGCGCGAGCATGCGCCGTGGGCGCTGACCGACCTTGGCCTGCGCGCCATCGTCAGCAGCGAGATCGCCGACATCTTCCGCAACAACAGCCTCAAGAACGGCCTGCTGCCGATCGTGCTGGCCGAGGACGACGTGCAGACGCTGATGCAGCGCCCGGACGACGAACTGACCGTGGACGTGGCCGCGCGCGAGCTGCGCACGCCCGACGGCCGCGTCTACGCCTTCCCGCTCGATGCGTTCTCGCAGACCTGCCTGCTCGAAGGCGTGGACGAGATGGGTTACCTGTTGCTGCGCCAACCCGATATCGAACGCTACGAGGCCACCCATGCACGCTGACATCGTCGTCCTGCCCGGCGACGGCATCGGTCCGGAAGTCGCCGCCGCCGCGGTCGCGGTGCTGCGCGCCGTCGCCGCACGCCACGGCCACGACGTCCAGTTCCACGAACACGACATCGGCGGCATCGCCATCGACCGCCACGGCGAGCCCCTGCCGGAGGCGACGCTGACCGCCTGCCAGGGCGCTGACGCGGTGCTGCTGGGCGCGGTCGGCGGACCGAAGTGGTCCGACCCCAACGCCAAGGTGCGCCCCGAACAGGGCCTGCTGGCGATCCGCCGCGGCCTGGGCCTGTTCGCCAACCTGCGCCCGGTCAAGCCGCACAAGGCGGCGCTGGACGCCTCGCCGATCAAGCCGCACCTGCTGCAGGGCGTGGACATCGTGGTGGTGCGCGAACTGACCGGCGGCATCTACTTCGGCGACAAGACCCGCAGCGCCAGCGACGCCAGCGACCTGTGCCGCTACACCGTCGCGGAAATCGAACGGGTGTTGCGCAGCGCGTTCCGCCTGGCCCGGCAGCGCCGCAACCACGTGGTCTCGGTGGACAAGGCCAACGTGCTGGAAACCTCGCGGCTGTGGCGCGACGTCGCCGCACGCATCGGCCGCGAGGAATTCCCGGACGTGCGCCTGGAACACCAGTTGGTCGATTCGATGGCCATGCACCTGCTGGCCAAGCCGCGCGAGTACGACGTGATCGTCACCGAGAACATGTTCGGCGACATCCTCACCGACGAAGCCTCGATGCTGGCCGGCTCGCTGGGCCTGCTGCCGTCGGCCTCGCTGGGCGACGGCCGCATCGGCCTGTACGAGCCGATCCACGGGTCGGCGCCGGACATCGCCGGCAAGGGCATCGCCAACCCCTACGCGACCATCCTCAGCGCGGCGCTGCTGCTGCGCCACTCGCTGGGCCTGGAAGCCGAGGCGGCGGCGATCGAGCAGGCGGTGGATGCCGCGCTCGACGCGCAGGCGTTCACCGCCGATCTCGCCGCGCCCGGCCAGGGCATCTCCACCGACGCCGCCACGCAGGCGGTGCTGCAGCGCCTGCAGGCCTGATCCGCGGCGGCGCACCCGCGCCGGCCGTCTCCCGCCCGCCGCAGCGATGCGGCGGTGCGCAACGCCCCACTGCCACGCCCCACGCGCTTCGCGGCGCCTGCCTGGCGCCTGCGCGCGCTCCCCACACAACGTTCGTCGCCGCGCCACCGACGCGCTGCGTCCGGGTTGCGGCAGCGGCCTAGCCGACCACCCGATCGCGGCCTTCGCGCTTGGCCTGGTACAGGTGCTTGTCGGCCTTCACCAGCAGGTCGCGGCGGGTGCGCAGGGCCGGCGACAGGCAGGCGAAGCCGATGCTGGCGGTGAAGCGCACCGCGCGGCCGTCGTCGGCGTACAGCACCAGGTCGGCCACGCGCAGGCGCAGCGCGTCCAGGCGCGCGCGCGCCGCCTCCTGGTCCAGGCCGGGCAGCACCAGCAGGAATTCCTCGCCGCCATGGCGCGCGGCGAACGCCTGCTCGCCGAGGCTGTCGCGCAGCGCCTCGCCGACCCGGCGCAGCACCTCGTCGCCGATCTCGTGGCCGTAGGCGTCGTTGATCTTCTTGAAGTGGTCGATGTCCAGCAGCGCCACGCACAACGGCGTGCGCGCGCTCAGCGCCCGCTCCAGCGCCGTGTTGAGATAGGGATCGCCGGTGCGTCGGTTGGGCAGGCCGGTCAGCGCATCGTGCCCAGCCTGGTAGGCGAGCTTGCGCACCAGGTCCTCGCGTTCGAGATTGGCCAGCTTCAACGCCAGGTTCTTGGCCTTCAGCTCGTGGGTGCGCTCGGCGATGATGGTGTTGAGCCGGCGCTGGCGGCGCCGGTAGCGACGGCTGCGGCCGCGGTACCACCACAGGATCAGACCGGTCGCGCACAGCGCCGCCAGCACCACGAACGGCCAGCGCTCCCAGAACGGCGGCACCAGTTGCAGTTGCAGCGAGGCGCTGCCGATGCGTTCGCTGCGCGACCAGTCCAGCGGACTGGTCATCGCCTGCACGTCCAGGCGATAGCTGCCCGACGGCAGGTTGGTATAGACGGCTTCCTCGTTGCTGCCGGCATCGACCCACTGCCGGTCGAATCCCTGCAGGCGGTAGCGGTAGCGCACCTTGTCCGGCGAGCGGAAGCTCAGCCCGGCATAGCCGACCGCGAGCCGGGCGACACCGCCGTGCAGGCGGTACTCGCCACGCAGCGGCTGCGCCACGCCATCCACCTGTACATGCGAGATCACCAGCGGCGGCGCTCGCACGTTGCGCCGGCTCGGCAGGGCCGGATCGATCAGCGCCAGCCCGGCCGAGGTCGGGATCAGCAGCACACCGTCGCGGCTGCGCCAGCCGGCCGGTGCGCTGCTGCCGTTGCCCTGCCCGCCGGGCATGCCGTCGCTGCGGTCGACCACGTCCACCGCCAGGGTGCTGCGCTGGCCCGCGTCCAGCTCCGCCAGCCGCGCACGCGCGATGCGCAGCACGCCGCGGTTGCTGTTCGCCCAAAGATTGCCGTTGCCGTCGTCGAGCAGCCGGAACAGCTTGTCGCGCGGCAGACCGACGCTATGGTCGTAGATGCGCCACTGCCCGCCGCGCAGCCGCAGCAGGCCGCGGTCGCTGGCGACCCACAGGGTGCCGTCGGCATCTTCGAGGAAGTCGAAGGCGTTCTGCGCCGGGAAGCCCTGCCCGCTTGGCCGCGCCTGCAGCGTGCCGTTGCCCGCGAGCGTGGCGACGCCCTGATTGGTGCCGATCCACAGCACGCCGGCGCGGTCGCGGTACAGTGCCTGCACCTGTCGCCCGGGCAGGCCGTCGGCGCTGCCGTAGGCCCGCGTGCGATCGCCCTTGCGGTACAGCAGCCCCTCGTTGCCGCCGATCCACAGGCCGCCGTCGGCATCGGCCAGCAGCGCGCGCACCATGGAGTGCGGCACGCCCGCGGCCACGCCCAGGCGTTGCCGGATCGTGCCGTCGGCCGACAGCAGCAGCACGCCCTGGTCGTAAGTGCCCACCCACATGCCGCCGTCGCGGGCGGCGGCCAGCGCCAGCACCGATGGATCGCGGCCCGGCCGCTCGCTCAGCCGTACCGCGCGGATGCGGCCGCCCTCCCAGCGGTCCACGCCGGCGGCGTGGCCGATCCAGATCGTGCCATCGGCGTTCTGCTCGACCACGCGCACGTAGTCGCTGCCGAGCCCGTCCTGGCGGGTCAGGCCGCCGGCGTCGCCCTTGGCGACACGGAACAGCCCGTCGGTGCTGCCGGCCCACACCAGGCCCTCGTGGTCCTCGATCAGCGCGGGGCTGACCACGCCGGAGATCGACAGGACTTCGTCGCTGGCGCCGTTGGCGGTGCGCCGCAACAGTTGCCCGCTGGACAGGCTCATCCATAGCTGGCCGTCCTGGTCCTGCAGCGCGGCATCGACGCGCTGGCCGCGCCGCAGCCATTGCAGCTCGCCGTTGCCGCCGAGCCAGAACACGCCCTCGTCGCTGGCCACCAGCAGGCCGCCGTGACGGTCGGGGGTTAGCCGCCGGATCGAGGCGGTGCGCATCGCCGCCGTGCCCCAGCGTTGCGCCTGCGTGTCGTGCGCGGTCAGGCGGAACAGCCCCTGCGAGGTGCCCACCAGCACCGCATCGCGGTAGCGCAACAGCGCAGCGATGCGGGTCCGGCGCAGCCCCGCGGCGGTGCCGACATCGACCAGGCGGCCGTCGGCCTCGATCCGGAACAGGCCGTCCTCGCTGCCCACCCACAGCGCGCCGTCGGCATCGCGCAGCATCGCGGTGACCCGCAGGCGCTGCGCGCGCGCATCGCCCAGATGCTCCCAGCGCCCGGCGGCGTAGCGGAACACGCCGTCGTAGGCGGTGCCGACCAGCATGCCGCCATCGGTTTCGGCGAGCAGCGCGAACACGCCCGACAACTCCATGCCCGGGGTGTTCTGGCGATCGAAGACGGTGAAGGCGCGGCCGTCGAAGCGGGCCACGCCTTCCCAGGTTCCCACCCAGATCATGCCGTCGCGGTCCTGGGCCAGCGCGTGCACCAGGTTGTGCGGCAGCCCCTCTTCCATGGTCCAGCGCGCGATCACCGGACGGTCGAGCACGGCGCGCTCGGTCAGCGGCGCGGCCGGTTCGGCGCGCGCGGCGGCACTGGCGCAGCACAGCGCCAGCAGCAGGCATATCACCACGCCCAGGCGGCGACACAGCGCGTGCGCGCCGTCGCGACTATCGTGACGCCGATCCCCCTGTTCCATCCCTTTCCGAATCACACCTGCAACGGCGCGCGGGTACCCCCTGTGGGCAGATGGCTAATCTATCACCGCCTGTTCGGCGCCGATGTCAGGGTGTTCCTGACGCCCAGGCCTGGCTCACGGGGGGAGCGGCAGGGTCACGCAGACGCGCAGGCCGCCCAGGGTCGGCGAGGCGTCCAGGGTCACCTCGCCGCCGTGCGCGGTCACCACCTCGCGCACGATCGCCAGGCCCAGGCCGCTGCCTTCCACGCCACTGCCCAGCTCGCGGTGGAAGCGCGCGAACACCCGCTCGCGCGCTTCGGCCGGGATGCCGGGGCCGGAATCCTCGACGCTGAAGCAGACGCCGTCACGGCCGGCGCACAGCGCCACCTCGACCTGGCCCTGCGGCGGCGCGTAGCGCAGCGCGTTGTCGATCAGGTTGCGCACCAGCGCCGACAGCGCCGCCTCGTTGGCCGGCAGCCGTGCCGGGTCGTTGCGGCGCAGGTGCAGGTGCTGGCCGCGGCGCGCGGCCTGGTCGCGCGCCTCCTCCACCTGCAACGCCACCAGCGCGTCCAGCGCCAGCGGCGACAGCGCCGCGGCGGCAGCCCCCGGCTCGACCCGGCTCAGGGTCAGCAACTGTGCGACCAACCGCTCCACCCGGCGCACGCTGGCGTCCAGGTGCCGCTGCGATTCGCCGCGCTCGTCGGCGTCGCGGGCCTGGCGCAGGTTGTCGGCATGCACCTTCAGCGCGGCGATGGGAGTACGCAGTTCGTGCGCGGCATCGGCGATGAAGCGGCGTTCGCGCTCCAGCGCGGTCTGCAGGCGCCGCATCAGTCCGTTGACCGCGGCGACCAGGCCGAGGATCTCGCGCGGCACGCCCTGCAGCGGCAGCGGTTCCAGCCGCTGCGGGTCGCGCTCGCCGATCGCCTGCGAGACCCGGCTCAGGGCACCGCTGGCCCAGCTCACCACCAGCCACACCAGCACCACCAGCACCGGCAGGGCCAGCAGCAACGGCAGGGCCGTGCCCAGCGCGATGTCCTCGGCCAGTTCCTCGCGGATATCGGCCTGTTCGCCGGTCTGGAACCAGCGCCCGCCCGGCGAGCGCAGGCTGAAGGTGCGCCAGCGGTCGCCATCCAGGGTGACGTCGGCGAAGCCGGCGCGCAGCGGCGCCAGTTGCCGGGTCGGCCCGCTGTCCGAGCGCAGCAGCAGATGGCCATTGCGGTCGCGCACCTGGAACGCGAGTTTGCTTTCGTAGGCGTGCCCGGTGCGAAACGCCAGCGCCTCGCCCACGCCCTGCGCCTGGCCATGCCAGCCGCGGATCACGATGGCATCGCCGGCCGGACCCAGCCGCGACAGATCGTCCAGCGGCTCGTCGACCAGGCTCAGCAACACGCGCGAGGACTGCACCAGCTTGGCATCGAACATCTCGCCGGCCTCCTGCAGCCCGGCGCGGTAGCTCAGCAGCGCGGTCAGCGCGAACACCGGCACCACCACGCCGAGCAGGCCGCCCAGCAAGCGTCGCCGCATCGAACTCATGGCGCCGCCGTCGCGGCCTGGGTGTCGAGCGCGTAGCCGACCCCGCGCACGGTGCGGATCAGCGCCGGATCGAGCTTGCGCCGCAACTGGTGCACGTGCACATCCACTGCGTTGCTGGCCACATCCTCGTCCCAGCCGTACAGCCGCTGCTGGATCGAATCGCGGGCGATGGCGCGGCCGTGGCGCTCGGCCAGCAGCCACAGCAGGGCGAACTCGCGCCGGGTCAGGTCCAGCGCACGGCCGCGCCAGCGCACCGCCAGGCGCTCCGGGTCCAGGTGCAGCGCGCCGATCTCCAGCTGCGGCGTGGCGCGGCCGGCGCTGCGCCGCAGCAGCGCACGCGTGCGCGCCAGCAGTTCGGTCGTATCGAAGGGCTTGCCCAGGTAATCGTCGGCGCCCACGTCCAGGCCCAACGCACGGTCGGCCGGCCGCTCACGCGCGCTGAGCACCAGGATCGGCACGTCGGCACCGAGCTGGCGGGTGCGCCGGATCACCTCCAGCCCGTCCATCCGCGGCAGCCCCAGGTCCAGCAGCACCAGGTCGATCTCGCCATCGCCGATCGCGGCCAGCGCGGCGGCACCGTCCTGCACCCAGTCCACCGAATAGGCGGCGCGGCGCAGGGCGGTGCGGATGCCCTCTCCCAGCGACAGATCGTCTTCCACCAGCAGGATGCGCATGACCGCAGTGTGGGCGGCCGCTCAGCGGCTGGCAAGATGCGTTTCGACCTCGTGCAGCGCCGCCTGGATCTGCTGGCGGCGGCCGTGGTCGGCCACCTCGCGGCCGGGCCGCGGCGGCGCCGCCAGGGCCTTGCGCAGCGCCGCCGCGGCGCCGCTCCAGTCCTTCTGCGCGCGCAGGAAATCGCCGTAGAAGTAGTTGGCGTCGATGCCGTCCGGGTCGTACTGCAGGCCCTGCTGCAGCAGCGCGCGCGCCTTGGCGTCGTCGCCGAAGCCCACCGGCCAGCCCGGCACCTGGTAGTACAGCGCGCCCAGGCTGGTGCAGCCGGCGCCGTTCAGGGCGGCCGGGTCCAGCGCCAGCGCCTGCTCGAAATCGCTGCGGGCGCGCTTGACCAGGCCCAGCGCACCGAGGCCGCCGCGCTCGCCGGCTTCGCTGGACAGCACGATGCCCTCCCAGATCAGCGCCGCCGGATCGCGCGGCGCCGCCTGGCGGGCGGCGGCCGCCTGCGCGGCCAGGCTGGCATAGGCCTGCAGGCGCTGCGGCTTCGGCGTCTGGTAGGCGACCTGGGCCCACTGGTCGCGCACCGCGACCACCGCCGGCGTCAGCGGCGCGGCGGCGACGGCCGCCCCCAGCGGCGACAGCGCAAGCAACAACGACAGCGCACGCAGACGGACGTTCATCGGGCATCTCCAAATCGGGAAGGAACGCGCGCGGCATGCCGGCGCACCACGGGCAACTGCGCTTTCAAACTGCGGTCCACCAGCCCCGGCAAGGCGCCGTTGAGGCGGGCGAAGAGTTTTTCCGGCCAGCCGATCTGCAGGCGCCGGTCGCCGCGTTCGATCGCCTGGCGCAGCGCGCGCGCCACCCGCTCGGGCGTATCCGCGCCGACCTTCAGCTCCTGATTCATCGCATCCACCTGCGCGGTATTGAACGCGGTGCGGGTGGCGCGCGGCGCCAGGTACTGGAAACGCACATGGCTGTCGGCGTACTCGCGCGCCAGCGCCTCGAACAGCCCGCGCAGGCCGAACTTGCTGGCGCTGTAGCCGGCGAAACCGGGGAAGCCCAGGCTGCCGAAGGTCGAGCCCACCGCCACCACCGTGGCCTGCGGCTGCGCCTGCAGCAACGGCAGCAGCGCGCGCACCAGCAACATCGGCGCCATCAGGTTGGTGTCCAGCAATTGCCGCAGATCCTGCTCGGACTGCTCGGCGAACAGGCCGAAGCCGCTCTGCGCATGCGCGATCAGCAGCAGCGAGGGACGGATCGGCAAGGCCCCGGCGGCGGCGAGCAACTGCGCGCGCCCGGCCGGCGTGGACAGGTCCAGCGGCAGCGGCAGCACCCGCCCCTGCGGATGCCGGCCGGCGACCTGCGCCAGGCGCACCGGGTCGCGGCCGACCGCCAGCACGCAGGCACCGGCGGCCACCAGTTCGTCGCACAGGGCGGCGCCGATGCCGCCGCTGGCGCCGGTGAGAATCACACTGCGTCCGTTGAGATCCATCATGCGGCCTCCGCCATGGGCAGCGCCGGCTGTGCGCGCAGGCTGCGGAAAATGTCGCCGTACAGGCCGTAGAAGCGCTTGGCCGCATGCACCACGGCGCGCTGGTCGTCGGCATCGTCGAGCCGGTCCATCAGGCCTTCGAAGAAGCCGGCATGCTCGATGTCCAGGTCGCCGTGCGAGCGCAGGTAGCTGAAGGCGTTGCGCGGCAGGCCCAGCGAGGTCTCGATGCTCTCGGCCGCGCGCGTGGCCAGCGCCACGCTGGTGCCTTCCAGCACCAGCACCATGCCGAAGAAGCCGACCGGATTGCCGCGGGCGATGGTGTCGTAGGCGTAGGCCACCATCAGTTCGGTCGCCGCCGATGGCATCGAGGCGGCGGCGGCGGCGCGGTCGGCGCCGCAGGCGGCCAGGTCGTCGAGGATCCACTCCTGGTGGCCCAGTTCTTCCTCGATGTACTCGGCCACCGCGCTGCGCAGCCACTCCAGCCGCGCCGGCAGGCGCGCGCCGCAGGCCATCAGCAGGGGCACGGTATGGCGCACGTGGTGATAGGCCTGGCCAAGGAAGGCGACGTAGTCGGCGCCGGCGATCTGCCCGGCCAGGGCAGTCTGGATGATCGGGATGGCGATCAGGTCGGCGCGTTCGGCCTGGGTCTCGGCGAGCAGCCGGGCATGGAAACTCATTGGAAGGCTCCTGGGGCGGGATCGGGTTCGAGTTCGGCATAGCGCTGCGCCACGGCGTCGGCGTAGCGCTGCAGGATGGCGTCGCGGCGCGGGCGGCCGTTGCCGGTGAGCAGACCGTCGGCGGCGCTGAACGGCGCGGCGGCGCGCACGAAGCCGGCGACGCGGGCGTAATCGGGCAGGCCGGCATTGACCTCGGCCAGCGCGCCGTGCAGCGCGGCGTCGTCTTCGCCAGCGCGGCGCGGCCACAGCACCGCCAGGTTGTGCGCACGCGCCTCGCCGCACACCACCGCCTGCGCGATCAGCGGATGCTGCAGCAGTTCGCTTTCCACCCACTCCGGCGAGACGTTGCGGCCGAAGGCGGTGATGAACACATGCTTGCGGCGGCCGGTGATGTGCACGAAGCCGTCGGCATCGACATGGCCCAGGTCGCCGGTGGCGATCGGCCCCGGTGCCGGGCCGGGCGCACCCAGGTAGCCCAGGCAGCGCACGCCCTCGACCTGCAGTTCGCCATCGACCACCTGCACCCGCGCATGCGGCAGCGGCCGTCCGACGCTGCCCAGGCGCTGCGCCTCGGGCCGGTTCAAGGCCACCACCGAGGCGCACTCGGTCAGGCCGTAGCCTTCGAACACCGGCAACTGCAGCGCCGCCGCACGGCGCAGCAGGCCCGGGCCGACGCGGCCACCACCGACCGCCAGGTAGCGCAACGAGGCGGGCAGCGGCACGCCGCGCTCGGCGGCCATGACCAGCCCCAGCAGCAACTGCGGCACCAGGATCACGCTATGCGGCTGGTAGCGGTGCAGGCAGGCGATCAGGGTCGGGATGTCCAGGCCGGCAGCGCCGCTGTAGCCGATCTCGGCCAGCGATGGCAGCGCGATCTGCGCGCCGGACAGCAGCGGCGCGTACAGGCCGCCGACGTTCTCCAGCAGCGTCGACAGCGGCATCAGGCACAGGTGCCGGCGCGGCGCCAGCGCCGAGGCGGCGTCGGCCAGCGAGCCGGCGACCTGCAGCAACGCGTCGGCGCTCAGGCACACGCCCTTCGGCTGGCCGGTGGTGCCGGAGGTGTAGGTGATGCAGCCGGTGCCCGCGGGCAGGGCCACCGGCGCCTGCGTCAGGCGCCGGCCGGCCAGTCCCGGCTCCGGCAGGCGCAGCGCCTCGCCGTCCAGGTCGGCCAGGGCCGGACCCGGCGCCGCGATCAGCCCCTGCGCGCCACTGCTGGCCAGGGCGTACTGCACCTGCGCCGGGCTGAAGAAGGTCGGCAGCGGCACGTGCACGCCGCCGTTCAGGCGGATCGCCAGATCCAGCAGCAGCCACTCGGGGCCGTTGTCCAGGCGGCTGGCGACGCAATGCATCCCATGCTCCTGCAGCGCATCGGCCAGGCGCTGGGCGCGCTCGAGCAGATCGCGCTCGCGCAGCGCCCCATCGGCGTAAAGCACGCGCGCGTCGTCGCCGCGCAAGCCGGCCAGCAGGTCGGCGACGCCGGGCGTGCTCACGGCGCCCCCGCCAGGCAGGCGCGGAACGTGGGCAGCACGCCGTGGCGGGGTTCCCCCTCGCGTTGCAGGAAGGCGTGCCCGGCGGCGATGTCGCCGAACATCAGCCGCGGCTGCGCCGCGTAGTAGTCGCCCCAGTCGCTGGGATCGTCTCGCAGGTCCTGGCCACGCGCCTCGCCCAGCTCCACAGTGGCCAGGTGCAGGCGATCGAAGGCGTTGCGCAGTTGCCGGGTCGCCACGAACAGCACCCAGCGCAGGCCCGCGCCATGCAGGGTGCAGGTCAGCGCGCGGATCATCGCCCGCGCGTCGCCGGCGTGCTCGGCGGCGAAATTGCCCACCTCCACCAACTCCGTGCGCACCACCCGCCGCGGCATCCGCTCGGCGATCGCCAGCTCGGCCGGCTGCGCCAGGTACTGCTCGACGAACAGCGGACCCTCGCTGGCGCAGCGCAGCCCCAGCGCGGCCTGCAGGCGACCGTCGGCGCCGTGGTAGGCGAGCAGGTGCGGAAGAAAGCCGCGCAGGACCGCGCCGTAGCGCTCGCGGTAGACCCGGGCGATGAAGGCTTCCACCTGCGCGCGATCGGGATGCAGGGCATCGACCAGCACAGGATCGGCGAAGCGGAAACCGGAAGCAGCGGAGAGGGGGACGATGGCCATGGCGGCATCGTCGGGGCGGTCGATTAGGCGACCATGAGCCCGATGTTAGGCAAATGTAAGCCGCGCATAAGCAAAGCATTGGATGCCGTGGCCCTGCCGCCCGTGCCCGCCGGCGCACTGCGCAGCCCGGCTGCCCCGCCCGCCGAACGCAGCGTCACAATAATGAACCAGCGGGTCTAGTATAAATATCGAACCGACTGGTCTAGTATTGCCACCCATGGTCAGCAAATCGTCCGCCGCCTCCGCCAAATCCTCCTCGCGTCCCGCCGGGCCCGGTCGCCCCAAGGACATGGGCAAACGCGCCGCGATCCTGGAAGCGGCACGGGAAATGTTCACCGAACTGGGCTTCGGCGGGGTCAGCATGGACGGCATCGCCGCCCGCGCCGGCGTCTCCAAGCTCACCGTCTACAGCCACTACGGCGACAAGGAAACCCTGTTCGCCGAGGCGGTGCGCGCGCAATGCCAGGCGCTGCTGCCCGACGACCTGTTCGGACACGCCCTGAAAGGACCGCTGCGCACCCAGTTGCTGGACATCGGCCAGGCCTTCTTCGCCATGATCAGCAGCGAGGCGGCGATGGCCACCCACCGCATGATGCTGACCCCGGGCACCGGCGACGACCACGTCCGCGAGATGTTCTGGAATGCCGGTCCCAAGCGCACCCAGCAGCACCTGGCGCAGCTGCTGCAGGCCCACGTCGCCGCCGGCGCGCTGGACATCGCCGACCTCGACCTGGCCGCCTCGCAGTTCTTCTGCCTGGTCAAGGGCGAGCTGTACTCGCTGATGATGTGCGGGCTGTGCCGCGACGCCAGCCAGGAGCGGATCCGCGCCCATGTCGAGGCCAGCATCGACTTCTTCCTGCGTGCCTATGCGGCGCGCTAGCCCGGCCGTGGGGCTGTCCGCGACGGCCGATGACTTCCGGCACTGCGCGCCGGACCGTCCGGCGGCGATGCTGCGGCATACGCCCGGCCTCCGTGCCGGCTAAAATGCCCGGCCCTCCGCGTTGGATGCCCGAAATGACGATCGACTACTCCCAAGCCCGCGAAAAGATGGTGGAACAGCAGGTCCGTCCCTGGGACGTGCTGGACCTGCGCGTGCTCGACGTGCTGTCGCGGCTGCCGCGCGAGACCTTCGTGCCGCCGGCCCACCGCACCGTGGCCTACGCCGACCTGGAGATTCCGCTGGGCCACGGCCAGTTCATGATGAAGCCGGTGATCGAAGGCCGCATGCTGCAGGCCCTGGATCTGCAGCCGGGCGAGGACGTGCTGGAGATCGGCACCGGCAGCGGCTTCGTCAGCGCCTGCCTGGGCGAGCTCGGCCGCGAAGTGGTCAGCCTGGAGATCGAGCCGGCCCTGGCCGCCGCCGCGCGCGCCAACCTGGACGCCGCCGGCCTGGGCAGCAACGTCCGCATCGAGACCGCCGACGCCTTCGCCTGGAACAGCGAGCGCCGCTTCGACGTGGTCTGCGTCACCGCCGCGGTCACCGAGATCCCGGCCCAGTTCCTGGCCTGGCTGCGCCCCGGCGGCCGCCTGTTCGCGATCCGCGGCCGCGCGCCGGTCATGGAAGCGGTGCTGGTGCATGCCGAAGCGGGCGCGCCGCGCACGGAATCGCTGTTCGAAACCGACCTGGCGTACTACCTGCGAGGCGCAGCGCCAGTCCCCCAGTTCACATTCTGATCCATCAAGGAAGCCGCAATGATCCGCCGATCCCTCGTCCTGGCGCTGGCCGCCGCGCTGTTTCCGTTGGCCGCCAACGCCACGGACCTGCTGCAAGTCTACGAAATGGCCCGCAACAGCGACCCGCAGTTGGCCTCCGCGGAATCGACCCGGCTGTACGACAAGGAAGGCGAAGTGCAGGCGCGCGCCGCCCTGCTGCCGCAGATCAACGGCAGCGCCTCGCTGCAGCGCAACCATAGCGAAGTCGAGCGCGGCGGCGGCGAACTGGCCGGCACCGGCAAGAGCCGCAGCTACGCCGTGCAGGGCCAGCAGACCCTGGTCAACTTCGCCCAGTTCTCCAACCTGCGCGCGCAGAAGGCGCGCAGCCTGGCCGCCGACTACACCCTGGATTCGGCCAACGACGACCTGATCGTGCGCACCTCGGCGGCCTACTTCAACGTGCTGGTGGCGATCGAATCGCTGGTCGCCGCCGAGACCAACGAAGCCGCCGCCAAGAAGCAGTTCGACTACGCCGACAAGCGCCTGGAAGTGGGCCTGGCGCCGATCACCGACGTGCACGAAGCCCGCGCCGAGTACGACCAGGCCCGCGCCGACACGATCAATGCGCGCAACTCGCTGCAGGACCTGTACCAGGCGCTGACCCAGATCACCGGCCAGCCGGTGCGCGACCTGCGCGGCCTGCCGGAGGATTTCCGTCCGCAGCTGCCGGCCACCGGCGGCGACATCGACAGCCTGATCGCCTCGGCGCTGGACAAGAACCCGTCGCTGCGGTCCTATCAGTACCAGGTGCAGGCGGCCGAGGCCAGCGTCTCGGCGGCACGCGCCGGGCACCTGCCGACGCTGAGCCTGTCGGCCAGCGCCGGCCGCGATGCGAACTGGGGCAACAGCGTCTCCGGCAGCGGCAGCACCCCGCGCGCCGACAGCAACACCATCGGCCTGACCTTGAACATCCCGATCTTCGCCGGCGGCGCCACCCAGTCCGGCGTGCGCCAGGCGCTGGCGCAGCGCGACATCGCCCAGGACACCTACGAACTGCAGAAGCGCGCGCTCGACCGCAACACCCGCAACGCCTACCAGACGGTGGTGGCCGGGATCAGCGAAATCGAGGCGCGGCGCCTGGCGGTGGTCTCGGCGCAGGCCGCGTTCGATGCCTCGCAGGTCGGCCTGGAAGTGGGCACCCGCACCGTGCTGGACGTGGTGCAGAACCAGCGCACCCTGTACCAGGCGCAGCTGGCCTACGCGCAGGCGCGCTACAACTTCCTGCAGAACCGTCTGCTGCTGAGCCAGGCGCTCGGCTCGCTGGACGTGGCCGAGGTGCAGTCGATCAACGCGCTGCTGACCCAGAGCGCCGAATCCAAGCTCAACTCCGCCAACAGCACGCAGTAAGCGCACGCACACGCGCTTGCCGCCGAAACGGCGGGCCTTCGGGTCCGCCGTTTTTGTTTATGGAGGCGTGGGGCGAGATGCGGCAGCCTCCTGTGTGAGGGACTTCAGTCCCGACGCGCTGCGCGATGGGAGGAGAGGGATGGCGAGAGCCATGCGTCGCGACTTGCAGGGCACCTCGAGTAACGACGCATGTCATTCGCAGGAGCTTCAGGAGCGGCTTCAGCCGCGACGGGACTTCCCATGAACAGCCCGTCATGGCGATACCCGCTGCGACGGATCTGCACGCGCGCCTCTACGACGCGTCAGTCCTCCACGCCCGCATCGCCCGCCAACGGCGGCAGGTGCGGCGCGATCAGCTGCAGGGTCCGCTGCAGCGCGCCGCGGCCGTTGGCGACCAGCGCGCAGCCGGCCTCGGCCATGCGCGTGCGCGCCTCGGCATCGCCCAGCAGGGACTGCAGCGCCGCGCACACGGCGCCGGCGTCCTCGCAGATGGCCACCGCCCCGGCTTCGCGCATGCGCCGCGAAATCTCGGAAAAATTATGCAGGTGCGGGCCGGTCACCGACGGCGTGCCGACCGCCGCCGGCTCCAGCAGGTTGTGGCCGCCGATCGGCTGCAGGCTGCCGCCGACGAAAGCCACCTGGGCACACGCATAGAACCCCATCAGCTCGCCCAGCGTATCGATCACGAACACCGCATCCTCGGTGCCCGGCC
Source organism: Xanthomonas sp. LMG 12460 (assembly GCF_009192895.1). Classification (NCBI taxonomy): domain Bacteria; kingdom Pseudomonadati; phylum Pseudomonadota; class Gammaproteobacteria; order Lysobacterales; family Lysobacteraceae; genus Xanthomonas; species Xanthomonas sp. LMG 12460. The sequence goes on from NZ_NKUH01000011.1 coordinate 74,798, forward strand.
ACTGCTGCTGGCGGCGCGTGGCCACGCGCCAGCCCTGGTCGCGCGCCAGCGCCTCGACCTTGGCGAAGCGCTCCGGATGCCGCGGCGCCCACAGCAGCAGCAGGTCCGGCCACTGCCGGCGCAACTGCCGGTGCATCTCGATCACCGCCGCTTCCTCGCCGTCGTGGGTGCTGGCGGCGATCCACACCGGACGCGTCGCCGGCACGCGCTCGCGGAACGCGGCGACGACCTCCGGCAAGTGCGCAGGCGCGGCGATGTCGAACTTCAGGTTGCCCAACGCGCGCACCTGCTCGGCACGCGCGCCCAGCGCGACGAAGCGCTCGGCATCCTCCTGCGACTGCGCCGCCACGCAGGTGACGGTGCGCAGCGCGCGCCCGATCAACGGCCGCAGCAGCCGATAGCCGCGCAACGAACGCGCCGACAGCCGCGCATTGAGCACGTACACGGGAATGCCGCGGTCGCGGCAGCCGAACAGCATGTTCGGCCACAGCTCGGTTTCCAGGATCAGCGCCAGGCTGGGGCGGAAGTGCTGCAGGAAACGGCCGACGCTGCCGGGCACGTCGTAGGGCAGATACACATGATCGAGCGCGTCTCCCCACAGCGCGCGCACCCGCTCCGAACCGGTCGGGGTGATGGTGGTGATCACCCAGCGGATGTCCGGGCGCTGCGCGCGCAGCGCATTGACCACCGGCGCGGCGACGTTGACCTCGCCCACCGAGACCGCATGCAGCCACACCCGCGGCCGCCCGCGGGCCTGCGAATACGAGGCGTAGCGCTCGTCCCAGCGCTGGAAGTACTGGCGCACGCGAAAACCGCGCCAGACCAGGTGATAGACGGTGACCGGCAGCAGCAGATAGAGCACGGCCGAGTACAGGCCGCGCAGCAGCCGCTCGATGAAATCGTTGCGCATCCGGACAGCATAGCCGGTTGCAAGCAGGCGGCGGCAGACGATCGCCACGCGCGCCGCAGCGCACGCCGACGCGGTGATGCACGCGCCCGGCTAAACTTGGCGCATGTCTGCCGCCCCCACTCCGCCCGCGTCCGCCACCCAGGCCGCACCGCCGCCACGCTCGCCCCGCCACTGGCCCACCTGGCTGCTGCTCGGCTTGGCGGTGATCGCCGCGCGCCTGCCCTGGCTGTTGCAGCGCGCCCTGGGTCGCGGCATCGGCTGGCTGGCGCTGCGCCTGGCCGGCACCCGCCGCCACGCCGCCGAGGTGAACCTGAAGCTGTGCTTCCCGGAGCAGAGCGATGCCTGGCGCGAACGCCTGCTGCGCGACAGCTTCGATGCGCTGGGCGTGGGCGTGTTCGAATTCGCCCGCGCCTGGTGGGGCGGCATCGGCGCGATCCGCCGGCGCACCCGCATCGAGGGGCTGGAACACCTGCAGGCCTTGCAGGCGCAGGGCCGCGGCGTGCTGCTGGTGTCGGGCCACTTCATGACCCTGGAGATCTGCGGCCGGCTGCTGTGCCAGTACGTGCCGCTGGCCGGCATGTACCGGCGCCACCGCAATCCGGTGTTCGAATGGGCGGTCAAGCGCGGCCGCCTGCGCTACGCCACCGCGATGTTCGCCAACGAGGACCTGCGCGGCAGCGTGCGCCATCTCAAGCGCGGCGGTTTCCTGTGGTACGCGCCGGACCAGGACATGCGCGGCAAGGACACGGTGTTCGTGCCGTTCTTCGGCATGCCTGCGGCCACCATCACCGCCACCCACCAACTGGCGCGGCTGACCGGCTGCGCGGTGGTGCCGTACTTCCACCGCCGCGAAGGCGCCGACTACGTGCTGCGCATCGCGCCGCCGCTGCAGGACTTCCCGTCGGAGGACATGGTCGCCGACACCGCGCGGGTCAACGCCGCCATCGAGGCGATGGTGCGCGAAGCGCCGGCGCAGTATCTGTGGATCCACCGCCGCTTCAAGCGCCAGCCCGGCGGCCGCAGCGACTTCTACGAGCGCGGCTGAGCGCTCACCCAGGCGTCGCGGCGTCGGCGCGCTCGCCCGGTTCGGGGTCGTTCGCCAGCAGGGCGCCGGCGTACAGGCCGATCAGCAGCATGGTCAGCCCGCCCCAGAACGACGAATAGAACGCCAGGTGGGTATTGAACGGGAACACCGTGATCAGCAGCGCCTGCATCGCCGGGCGCGCCCGCTCGCGCGCCTGCGCCGAGGCGTAGCGCCACGCGCGCCACGCCTGCGCGGCACCGGCCAGCCACAGCAGCAGGCCGATCACGCCGGTCTCGGCGAGCACCTCGAGCACGATCTGGTGGGCATGAAAGGCCGGCTCGCGCCCCCATTCCCCGGCATGGCTCGGATCCGGGTCGCACCCGACGTAGGCCTCGCGGAAGCCGCGCACGCCGACGCCGTTGATCGGGTGCTGGCGGATCATGCACCAGGCCGCGCTCCAGATCTGCGCACGCCCGGTCAGCGCCGCGTTGAGGTCGGCCGGATGCCCGCTGAGTGCGCGCGCGGTGCGCTCGAAGCGGTCGTGCACCTGCGGCGACACCACGCCGAGCACACCGGCGCCCAGCAGCGCGGCCACGCCCAGCGCCAGCAGCTTGCGCGCGCCGAGCAGGCGCCAGCCCGACAGCACCAGCAGCACCGCGAAGGTGATCCACGACGCGCGCGATCCCGCCAGCACCAGCACCACGCCGACCGCCCCTGCCGCGATCAGCCAGCCCCAGGCACCGCCGCGGCGCGCGGCCAGCCACAGCAGGAACGGCGACACACTGGCCAGCACCTGGCCGAACTTCAGGTTGCACGGGCCGAACACGCCGCTGAGGCGATCGGCCAGGGCGATCTCCTGCGGCGTGCACAGGCCGTGGTGGCTGATCGCCCACTTCAGCTGGTCCAGCGACCAGAACAGCGGGCTGGTGCCGCACAACGCCTGCGCCAGCGCATCCAGGGTCCAGATCGCGGCGATCACCGCCAGGCCGTTGAAGGTGGTGCGGCGACCGCGCGGCGTCGCCACCGCCATCGCCACCAGCCACAGGAACGGCAGGAAACGCAGGTCCACCGCCGATTCGCGCAGTGCCAGCGGCACGTCCACCGCGCCCAGCGCCGACAGCGGCTGCGGCAGCCAGTAGGTGAGGAACAGCAGCGTGGTCAGCGCCCAGGCCGGGCCGCTGAGCAGGCGCGCGCCGCCGCGGAAGCGGCTGTGCAGCAGGCGCGCCAGGGTGACCAGGGCGCCCAGCGCCAGCACCCCGGCGGCCAGGCCCGGCGCAGGCCACAGCGCGACGAACACCAGCACCCACACCGGCGCCCAGCGTTCGCGGACTTCGGGCAAGGCAGAAGCGGACAGGGAACCGTCAGGGCCGGAGTTCGTCATAGATCGCCAGGGTGCTGCGCTGCATCGCCTGCAGCGTATAGGGAAGCGTGGCCGGCGGCGCCGGCGGTTGTGCCAGCAGTGCGCGCGCGGCCGCCAGCAAGGCCACGGCGTCGAAGGTCGCCACTGCGCCGGCGGGCTGCAGCTGCGCCAGCAATTCGCCGACCCCGCCATGCGCCCAGCCCAGCACCGGCCGCCCGACCGCCAGCGCCTCGACCACGGTGCGACCGAACGCCTCGGGCTTGCGCGACAGCTGCAGCACCAGGTCGCTGGCGGCGTAGGCGTCGGCGATGCGTGCGGTCGGCGGCGTGAACGCCACCGCGTCGGCCACGCCGAGGGTCGCCGCCTCGGCTTCCAGTTCGCGGATGTAGGCCTCGCGCCCGGCCTCGCGCGCGCCCGGCAGCCACAGCCGCGCGTCGCGTCCCTCGCCGCGCAGCACCGCCAGCAGGCGCAGCGCGTCGGCGTGGCCCTTCAGGCGGGTGCCACGCCCCGGCAACAGCAGCAGCGGCCCATCCCCGGCCAACGCCGGCGCCTGGCTGACGGCCCAGGCCCGCGCCTGTGCATCGGGCCAGGGACGGCGCGGGAACTGCGCCGGATCGATACCGCGCGGCACCACCCGCAGGCGCGCCGGATCGGTCTGCGGATAGTGCCGCAGCACGTAGTCGCGCACGGTCTCGGACACGCAGATGACCCGCTCGCCGCGGGTCATCACCGCGCTGTAGCGGCTCGGCGAGTTGAGCCCATGCACGGTGGTGACCAGGCGCGGACGCTGCGCCGCCGGCATGCCCTGCAGCGCGCGCCAGCCCAGCCAGGCCGGCAGCCGCGAGCGCGCGTGCACGACGTCCGCGCTCTCGCGCGCGAACAGGCGCCGCAGCGCCGGCACGTGGCGCAGGGTCAGCAAGGACTTGCGGCCGATGTCCAGGGCGATGTGTTCGGCGCCGGTGGCGGCCAGCGCCGGCAGCAGCCGGCCGCCGGCCGACACGACCACGGCGCGATGCCCGGCCTCGACCAGGGCCTGGGCGATTTCCAGGGTGGACCGCTCGACGCCGCCGGACTCCAGCGCCGGCAGCAGCTGCACCACGGTCAGGCGGTGCATCGAACCCGGATCAGTCGACCAGCACGAAGACCGCGCCGCAGTACGGGCACTTGGCTTCCAGGCCCGGCTCGTCCTCGATCGGCAGGTAGACCCGCGGATGCGAGTTCCACAGCGCCATTTCCGGGGTCGGGCAGCTCAGCGGCAGGTCGGCGCGGCGCACCTCGTAGCGCGTCTGGGCATTGGCGGGCGCGGTGGCGGTATGGCTCATGGCGGTGGGGACACGGCAAAAAGGGACAGGCGATTCTAGCAGCCCGTCCCGCCACGGGCGCGGTGCGCGGCGGCGGCCCCAGGCGGTCCTTTCACGCGCCTTTCCGGTTCGCTTGATACGGAACCAACGCACCACTATGCTGGCATCACGCGGCGCCGACATGCCGCTTTGAGGTGTCTCGTGGATATAGGTGTGCGTTTGATGCAGGCGCGGCGAAATGCCGGTTTCACACTGCGCGAGCTTGCCGCCTTGCTGGGCGTGGCGCATAGCACCCTGGGTCATTGGGAGAACAACCGTTCGGTCCCCAATGCCCGGCATTTGCTGAAGATCGCCGAACTTACCGGCGTCGATGCGTATGTGCTGCTGACCGGCAAACCGTCCAAGCTGAACCAGACCGACAGCGACAGCCTGCCGTTGCCGGTGGGCAAGCGCATGGCCTGAGCGCGGCGCGGCGCCACTGGCGTCGTCCCCGTGCCCGGCTCGACCCCGCGCAGCCCAGGTGCGGGCTGCGCGTGAAGACGCGACTCGCACCGCGACACCTGCTGTCGCCCCGATATGAAACCGCTTCCAGCCCCGCCCTTTCGCTGATCTCGCCGCGATCCGACGCAGCGGTTGCGGCACGCGTGCCGCTGCGGCGCCACTCCCTCACTGCCCCTGACGCAATCGCGGTTGCCTTCCCTGCCAGTCACTCCGTCTGCGGCGACATCGCGCGCTCAGGCACGGCCTCGCGCACGACTCGCACGTGAGGCGCGCGCAGCGCGCGAGCGGATCTCCTGAAGACATGAGGGTGGCAGCCGTGCTGCCAGCCGTGCCGTGTGCGCACGCCCGAAGCGCCGCTTGAGCACATGCAGCCGCACCGGCACCGCAGTCATGCGGGCCGGTGCGGGCTGGAAGCCGCGTGGCGGCTTATTTTTCCGCTTCGAGCTGCTTGCGGATCTGCGCGTCGACCGCGGCGATCGCGGTCATGTTCATCACCCGGCGCGAGGTGGCGCTGGTGGTGAGGATGTGCACCGCCTTGGAAATGCCCATCAGGATCGGGCCGATCGCCACACCGTCGGTGAACACGCGCACCAGGTTGTAGGCGATGTTGGCCGCTTCCAGGTTCGGCAGCACGAACAGGTTGGCGCGGCCCTTCAGCGTGCTGTTGGGCATGATCTGCTTGCGCAGCGCCTCGTCCCACGCGGTATCGCCCTGCATCTCGCCGTCGATGTTGAGCTCGGGCTTGCGCTTGAGCAGCGCCTCGCGCACCTGGCGCATCTTCAGCGCGTCGCGCGAATCGTGGCTGCCGAAATTGGAGTGCGACAACAATGCGATGTTCGGCTCGATGCCGAACAGCTTCAGGCGATAGGCGGCCTGCAGCGTGGCCTCGACGATCTGCTCCACGCTCGGGTCTTCCTGCACGTGGGTGTCGACGAAGAAGAACGCGCCCTGCTGGTTGATCACACCGGTCATCGCCGAGGTCGAACTGACCCGCGGCTCCAGCGGAATCACGCTGCGCGCATAGCCGAGCTTCTTGTGGAAGCGGCCGACCACGCCGGTGAGCAGCGCATCGGCTTCGCCGCGCGCGACCATCACCGCGGCGATCAGGGTCGGCCGCGAGCGCATCAGTTCCTTGGCCGCGGTGACGGTGACGCCGCGGCGCTCGGTGAGCGCGTGGTAGTACTGCCAGTAGTCGTTGAAGCGCGGATCGTCGTGGATGTTGGTGATCTCGAAATCCACGCCGGCAGTGATGCGCAGGCCCAGGCGCTGGATGCGCGCCTCGATCACGTCCGGGCGGCCGATCAGGATCGGGAACGCCAGGCCCTCGTCGATCACGCTCTGCACCGCGCGCAGCACCACTTCCTCTTCGCCCTCGGCATAGACCACGCGCTGCTTGTCGGCGCGGGCGCGGTCGTACACCGGCTTCATCATCAGGCTGGTGCGGTAGACGAACTGGCTGAGCTTGTCGCGGTAGGCGGCCATGTCGGCGATCGGCCGCGTGGCCACGCCCGAATCCATCGCCGCCTGCGCCACCGCCGAGGACAGCTCGACCAGCAGGCGCGGATCCAGCGGCCGCGGAATCAGGTAGTCGGGGCCGAAGCTCGGCGTCTCGCCGCCGTAGGCCGCGCCGAGGTCGGAGGCCTCGCGCCGCGCCATCGCCGCGATCGCCTTGACGCAGGCGATCTTCATTTCCTCGTTGATGCCGGTGGCGCCGACGTCGATGGCGCCACGGAACAGGTAGGGGAAGCACAGCACGTTGTTGATCTGGTTCGGATAGTCCGAACGGCCGGTGCCGATGATCGCGTCCGGACGCACCGCCTTGGCTGCCTCCGGCGTGATCTCCGGATTCGGATTGGCCAGGGCGAAGATCACCGGCTGCGGCGCCATCGTCGCCACCATCTCCGGCTTGAGGATGCCGGCGGCCGACAGGCCCAGGAAGATGTCCGCGCCCTCGACGATCTCGGCCAGGGTGCGCTTGTCGGTGTCGCGCGCGTAGCGCGCCTTGTCCGGGTCCAGGTCGGTGCGGCCGGTGTGGATCACGCCGTCGCGGTCCAGCGCCAGGATGTTCTCCGGCTTCAGGCCCAGCGAGACCAGCATGTTGACGCAGGAGATGCCGGCCGCGCCCATGCCGGTGGTGGCCAGCTTGACCTCTTCGATCTTCTTACCGGTGACCACCAGCGCATTGAGCACGGCCGCGCCGACGATGATCGCGGTGCCGTGCTGGTCGTCGTGGAACACCGGGATGTTCATGCGCTCGCGCAGCTTGCGCTCGACGATGAAGCACTCCGGCGCCTTGATGTCTTCCAGGTTGATGCCGCCGAAGGTCGGCTCGAGGCTGGCGATGATGTCGACCAGCTTGTCCGGGTCGTTCTCGTTGATCTCGATGTCGAACACGTCGATGCCGGCGAACTTCTGGAACAGCACGCCCTTGCCTTCCATCACCGGCTTGGACGCCAGCGGGCCGATGTTGCCCAGGCCCAGCACCGCGGTGCCGTTGCTGATCACCGCCACCAGGTTGCCGCGCGCGGTCAGTTCGCTGGCCTGTTTCGGATCGGCGACGATGGCCTCGCAGGCGAAGGCGACGCCCGGCGAATAGGCCAGGGAGAGATCGCGCTGGGTCAGCATGGGCTTGGTCGCGGAGACCTTGATCTTGCCCGGCGGCTGCTGGCGGTGATAGTCGAGGGCGGCCTGTTTGAAATCGTCGTTTGACATCGAGGGCTTCTTTTGTCGAAAGGCGCGGAGGCCCGGAATTCTACCCCCAGCCGCAGGAGCGGTCCTGTCTGGCGGCTGTCGCCACGGCCTTGGGGGCAGGAAAAAAGCAACGCGCCGGCAAGGCCGGCGCGTCGTGTGATGCAAGGGATCAGCGCGTGGCGAGCGGTTCGGCCGCCACCGCCGGCAGCGGCACGGCCTCGCCATCCAGCGCCAGGCGCAGGCGGTCGCGATCCAGCGCATTCTCCCAGCGCGAGACCACCACGGTGGCCACCGCATTGCCCATGAAGTTGGTCAGCGAGCGGCATTCGCTCATGAAGCGGTCCACGCCCAGGATCAACGCCATGCCGGCGACCGGCACTTCCGGCACCACCGCCAGCGTCGCCGCCAGGGTGATGAAGCCGGCGCCGGTCACACCGGCCGCGCCCTTGGAGCTGAGCATCGCCACGAGCAGCAGCGTGATCTGATGGCCCAGAGTGAGTTCGGTGTTGGTGGCCTGCGCAATGAACAGCGCCGCGAGCGTCATGTAGATGTTGGTGCCGTCGAGGTTGAACGAGTAACCGGTGGGCACCACCAGGCCGACCACCGACTTCTCGCACCCGGCGCGCTCCATCTTCTCCATCAGCGACGGCAGCGCCGATTCGGACGAGGACGTGCCCAGCACCAGCAACAGTTCCGTCTTGAGGTAGCGGATCAGCTTGAAGATCGAGAAGCCGCACAGATAGGCGACGGCGCCGAGGATCACCACCACGAACAGCAGCGAGGTGACGTAAAACGAACCGACCAGCCAGGCCAACTGCACCAGCGAGTGCAGGCCGTGCTCGCCGATGGTGTAGGCGATCGCGCCCAGCGCGCCGATCGGCGCGGCCTTCATCAGGATGTGCACCAGCTTGAACACCGGCGCGATCAACGCCTCCAGGAAGTTCAGGACCGGCTTGCCGCGCTCGCCGACCATGGCCAGCGACACGCCGAACAGCACGGCGACGAACAGCACCTGCAGCACGTTGGTCCCGACCAGCTTGCCGTTCACCACCTGGTCGCCGGTGAACGCGCCGAGCAGCGAGTTGGGGATGATGTCCATCAGGAAGCCGACCAGGGTCAGGTCGTGCGACTTCTGCACGTAGCTGGCGACCTTGCTCTGGTCCAGCGTGGCCAGGTTGACGTCCATGCCCGCGCCGGGCTGCACCACGTGCGCGACGATCATGCCCACCACCAGCGCCAGGGTGGAGAAGAACAGGAAGTACACCATCGCCTTGCCGAACACCCGGCCCACCGTCTTCAGGTGCGTCATGCCGGCGATGCCGGTGACGATGGTCAGGAAGATCACCGGCGCGATGATCATCTTCACCAGCTTGATGAAGGCATCGGCCAGCGGCTTGAGCTGCGTGGCGAACTGCGGCTCCAGATGGCCGAGCACGGCACCGATGACGATGGCCACCAGCACCTGGACGTAGGTATGCCGGTAGAACGGCACCGGCCGCGGCGCAGGGCTGGCCGGGGAAGTTGAGATATGCATCGAAGGCGCTCCGGGACGGTCCGCCCACCCGACGCGGGTCGCGGAATGCTGCCTTTGTACGCGTCGCCAGCGTCTAAGCAGATAACCTATTGGTACTAGGCCCGGCGCCGCGCCGTGTCGACGCGGTTACAGTGGCGCGGCAGGCTCACGGAAGGGCTGACGCAACGCCGCACGCAGACGCCGCCCCTCGCGGCCGATGGCGGCGTGGCCGCCATCGCAGCGCACGTCTTCAGGGGGAGACGGCGTCGCAGGACTGCAACATCGCCGTAAAGAACGGCCGGGCGCGTCCGCTATTGCATGCAGGGGGCATCGCGTCCGGCACCGTGTCCGCATCGCAGCGGCCTCGCCGTTCGCGTGCGGTCCACCACCGCACTGCCCGCGCCATCCATGGCACCACCAGCCCGGCCGGGGACTGCCGCGCCTTCATTCCTTACCGAGACGACTCCATCATGCGCCACACTCTCCTCTTCGCTGCGCTGGGCCTGACCGCCGCCGCTCCCGCCGTCGCCGCCAACGGTTTCGACGACTGGCCGACCAAGGTCGCCTTCAACGACGGCACCGAACTGGCCGTGACCGGCAACTACGCCTACGACTGGAACAACTTCTCCAACGACGACGGTCGCCTTGAGGACGACAACGCGTTCCGGCGCAAGGAGTTCGGCGCGACGCTGAAGAAGAAGGGCGTGTACGACGCGATGGTGTACTTCGACTTCCAGTCCAAGCTGTGGCTGGACGTGTTCTTCCGCTTCGAGACCAAGGCCCTGTTCGGCGCCGACTACGGCAAGGTGCGCCTGGGCTACATCAAGGTGCCGGTGGGCCTGGAAGGCGTGACCAGCTCGCGCGCGGACAGCTTCATGGAAGTGGCGCTGCCGGTGCAGGCCATCTACCAGGGCCGCCGTACCGGCGTGGAGTGGACCTTCGAGCGTCCGCAATACCTGCTGCAGGCCGGCGCCTACGGCGGCAAGGACCTGCAGGGCGACAACCCCGGCACCACCCAGGCGGTGCGCGGCGTGTGGACCCCGTTCAAGGCCGACGGCGACGTGCTGCACCTGGGCCTGGCGTACTCGCAGGAGAATCCGCGCGGCTACCACAACGGCTTGGACGTGAGCTTCAGCCCGCGCGCGCGCTTCCGTGCGCGTCCGGAAGCCGGCCTGACCGACGTGCGCCTGATCGATTCGGGCACGCTGGTCGACGTCGACCAGGTGCGCCGCACCGGCCTGGAGGCGATCTGGATCAAGGGACCGTTCTCGATGCAGGGCGAGGCGCTGCGCGCCGACGTGACCCGCGACAACGGCCGCCCCGACTACACCGCCGACGGCCAGTACGTGTTCGCCAGCTACGTGCTGACCGGCGAATCGCGGCCGTACAGCGCCGGCAACGTCGGCAACATCAAGCCGGCCAACGCCTACGGCGCGGTCGAGCTGCTGGCGCGCTACAGCCGCCTGGACCTGGACGACGGCACGGTGCTCGGCGGCCGCCAGCACGACTGGACCTTCGGCGCCAACTGGTACCTGACCAGCCACTTCAAGTTCCAGGTCAACTACGTGCGCGCCGATGCCGAACGCGCCGGCGTGCACGTCAAGCCGAACTCGCTGGACGTCCGCGCCCAGGTTCAGTTCTGAGCCAGCGCACGTCGGCCGATCCGAGGCGATCGGCCGGCGTGCACCCCGCTGCGCCAGCCGCAAAGGCTTCGCAGCGAGCCGCAGGAGGGGCGTCGGCGATGCCAAGGCCCCTTGGGTGATGCGGCCTCGGCGTCCACCGCGTGTTCGCGGCACATCCGCAAGACGACACCGGCGACGTTCCCTGATGCGATCGCCGTTGCACCTGCCGGCGGTTTCGGCTCGTTGGCGGTCCGCGACGCCCGCCATCTCCGCCGCATGCCGCAAACGGCAGCGCACCCTCTAAGCTGATGCGGTCCCGGTCGCCGCGTTCTTCCGCATGCCCTCGCTCCTGCGCCATCGTCGCCTGATCCTGCTGCTGGTCGTCATCGTCGGCGGCATGGTGCTGGCGATGCTGTCGGCGCAGCACGTCGCCGAACAGCGCGCGTTGCGCGCCGAGAGCGTGCAACTGCGGCAACAGCTGGAGCTGTATGCGCAGACGCTGCAGCAGCGCATCGACCGCTACCGTACCCTGCCGCAGGTGCTGGCGCTGGATCCGGAACTGCGCGACGCCCTGACCCATCCGCTGGACGCGGCTACCCAGCAGCAGTTGAACCTGAAGCTGGAGCGCGCCAACGACGTCACCCGCTCCTCGACCCTGACCCTGATCGACGCCAACGGCGTGGCCCTGGCCGCCAGCAACTGGCGCCTGGCCAGCAGCAACGTCGGCGCCGACTACAGCTTCCGCCCCTACGTGAAACAGGCATTGGCGCAGGGCAAGGGCCGCTTCTACGGCATCGGCATGACCACCGGCGTGCCCGGCTACTTCCTCTCGCAGGCGATCCTCGACGCACGCGGGCGCCCGCTCGGGGTGATCGTGATCAAGATCGAACTGGCCGCGCTGGAGCACGAATGGCTGCGCGTGCCCGACGTGGTGCTGGTCAGCGACGGCCACGGCGTGGTGTTCCTGTCCAGCCGCGACGTCTGGCGCTATCGCCAGTTGCAGCCGCTCAGCGCGCACGAGCGCGACGAACTGCTGGCCACCCGCCAGTACGCGCAACAGACGCTGCTGCCGGCGCGACGGCGGGTGCTGGAGACGCTGGACGACGGCGGCCAGGTGATGCGCATCGACATGCCTGCGCAGCCGGCGCCGCTGCTGTGGCAGAGCATGGCGCTGCCGGAGGGCGGCTGGCGCCTGCACCTGCTACACGACGTCGGCGGCAGCCGCGCGGCCGGCCGCGCCGCCGCGCTGGCCGCGGCCGGGATCTGGCTGGCGCTGTCGTTCCTGGGTCTGCTGTTCCAGCAGCGCCAGCGCCTGGCACGGCTGCGCCAGCGCAGCCGGCGCGAACTGGAGGCGTTGCTGCAGCAGCATGCGCAGGAGCTGCGCACCGCCCAGGACGGTATCGTGCAGGCCGCGCAGCAGGCCGACACCGGCCTCAGCCGCAGCCTGGAGCACCTGCCGCAGGGCGTGGTGATCATCGATGCGCAACTGCGCCTGGTGGCGTGGAATTCACGCTATCTGGAGATCTTCCGCTTCCCGCCGGAACTGATCCGGGTGGGGCGCCCGATCGAGGATGTGTTCCGCTACAACGCACGCCGCGGCCTGCTCGGCCCCGGCCCGGTGGAAGCGGCGATCCAGCGCCGCCTTGACCACCTGCGCAGCGGCCGCCCGCACATGCGCGAGAGCGAGAAGGACGACGGCACGGTGCTGGAGATCCGCGGCAATCCGCTGCCCGACGGCGGTTTCGTCACCAGCTACGCCGACATCACCAGCTACAAGAACGCCGCGCGCGAGCTGCGCTCGCTGGCCGACGCGCTGGAGCATCGCGTCGCCGAACGCACCCACGACCTGGCCGAGGCCAAGCGCGAGGCCGAGAACGCCAACCGCTACAAGACCCGCTTCGTGGCCTCGGCGGTGCACGACCTGCTGCAGCCGCTCAACGCCGCGCGCATGTTCGTCTCGGCGCTGCGCGGCAAGCTGCACGAGGCCGATGCGCGGCAGATCGCCGACCATGTCGACAACGCGCTGGCGGCGCAGGACGCGATCCTCAACAGCCTGCTGGACATCTCGCGACTGGAAGCGGGCACGTTGAAGACGCAGGTGCAGGACCTGGCGCTGGACCCGCTGCTGCAGACCCTGGCACGCGAGTTCGGCATCGTCGCCGAAGGCCGTGGGCTGCGCCTGGACTACGTACCGACCCGCGCCACCGTGCGCAGCGACGCGACCCTGCTGCGGCGCATCCTGCAGAACTTCCTCTCCAACGCGGTGCGCTACACCCCGCGCGGACGGGTGCTGCTGGGTTGCCGGCGCGACGGTGCGCAGTTGCGCATCGAAGTGCACGATCAGGGACCGGGTATTCCCGACGCCCTGCAGCAGGAGATCTTCGAAGAATTCCGCCGACTTGGCGACGGCGTCGCCAACGACCGCGGCGCCGGCCTCGGCCTGGCGATCGTGGAGCGCATCGGCCGCCTGCTCGGTCACCGCATCGGCCTGCGCTCGCAGTTGGGCCGCGGCAGCGTGTTCTCGGTGACCGTGCCGCTGGGCGATGCCGCTGCGGCGCAACGCCAGGTGCCGGCGGCGATGGCCAGCGACAACGGCGACGACCCGATCCTGCATGGCTGCCGGGTCTGGTGCATCGACGACGACCCGCGCGTCTGCGAGGCCAGCCGGACCCTGCTGACGCGCTGGGCCTGCCAGGTGGAACTGGCCGCCGGCCCGGACCAGGCGCTGGCCGCGGCGCAGCCGGCACAGGCGCCGGAACTGGTATTGCTGGACGTGCGCATGGGCGACTGCCACGGCCCGACCCTGTTCGCGCAGCTGTGCGCACGCTGGCAGGCCGAGCCGCGGGTGATCCTGGTCACCGCCGAAGCCGATCCGGCGCTGCGCACCTTGGCACAGGACCGCGGCTGGGGCTTCCTGGCCAAACCGGTCCGCGCGCCAGCCCTGCGCGCACTGATGACGCAGATGTTGCTGCGGCGTGGGTGAGGCGTGTGAGCGGTTTATCAGGCTTGGGGAATGTGGATCTTTGGCTGCCGTACCCTCATCCGCCCCTGCGGGGCACCTTCTCCCGAAGGGAGAAGGGAAGCGCTTAGCCCCTCTCCCCCCGGGAGAGGGGTTGGGGTGAGGGTACGGGCGCGCAGCGATGCCTCTACCACTCGCGCGGCGCGATCAGTTCCTCGACGTCGGCGTCTTCGAAACCATAGGCCTTGGCGATGTGCAGGAAATCCACGCCGATGTTCTCGCTTGCGGCGGTCTCGATCTCGCTGTCGTGGGCCTCGAACTCCAACGCCAGCTTGTTGAACTCTTCGGTGGCGGCATGGGTGAGCCGGTACAGCGCCGGCAGGTCCGCCGGTGCCTGCGCCTCGATCGCCTCGCACAACCGCAGCAGGATCTTCTGTCCCTTGCCGACCAGCGACGGGGGGAAGTAGTCGTCGTCCAGCATCTCCTGCAGGAACGGATAGTGGGCGGTCTGCTCGTTGCGGAGGGTCGTGGTGGGCATGGTCCGGTGGTCTCCGCCCGCGGGGGGCGCGGGCATCGGCGCATAGCATCGCGTATCCGGGCGCCGCAGAAAACGCCCCCCGCCGGCGCCCGGTTCAGGCCTCGCCTTCCGGCTCCAGCGCCTTCACCAGCACCGCGGCCTGGGTGCGGCTGTGGCATTCGAGCTTCTTCAGGATCGCGGTCACGTGGACCTTGACGGTGTTCTCGGCCAGGCCCAGTTCGTAGGCGATCTGCTTGTTGAGCAGACCGTCGGCCAGGCACAGCAGCACCCGGAACTGCTGCGGGGTCAGTTGCGCCAGGCGCGCCGCCAGCTGCGCGTCGGCCTCCGACCGCGCCGCGGTCAGCGGTGGGAACCAGGTGCCGCCGTCGAGCACCGCCGCCACCGCAATGCCGATGGTCTCGGCCGGCGAGGACTTGGGAATGAAGCCGGCCGCGCCGAACTGCTGCGCGCGGCGGATCACCCGCGGATGGTCGTTGGAGGAAATCACCACCACCGGCACGTCCGGGCGCTCGCCGCGCACGTGCAGCAGGGCCGAGAAGCCGCGCGCGCCGGGCATGGCCAGATCCAGCAGGATCAGGTCGGCATCGGCCTGCGCGGCCAGCGCGGCGTCCAGGGTGCCAGCGCTGGCCGCCTCCACCACCAGGGCGCGCGGCAAGGCCTGGCGCAACGCGTGCAGCACGGCGGCGCGGAACAGCGGGTGGTCGTCGGCGACCAGGATCGTCGGGGCATCCATGGGCGTGAAGGCGGCTGGCATGACGCTGCAACGCGGCGTCGGGTGGGCGCGGACAACGCGCAGGACCCGCAGTGTACGTGCGTGGCCGCTGGATGCCGAGTGCGCGAGACCCGATCGGGCGGCGGCGGGTTGCCCGAGACCGGCGTGCCGGGTGCCTGCGGAGAAACTCGTGCAGGACGCCGCGCACAACACCGCCACGCCGCGCATTGGCGCTCCGCAGCGCGCAGCAAGGCGTCCTCGGCCGCGCATTCAAGGCCGGCCCCACCATGGCCGATAACACGGCGTGATCGTCTCGTTCTCCAATCTGCTGGGCCGCCTGCCGCTGGCCGCGTCCTGCCTCATCGTGTGCCTGGCGCTCGCGCCGGACGTGTCCGCGGCCGCCACCGCAAGCGACGACGACCTGCCCAGCAGCCTGGAGCACTTCGGCCTGGACGAGGGCCTGTCGCAGCTGTCGATCAACGCCCTGCAGAGCGACGACCAGGGCTTCCTGTGGGTCGGCACGCAGGAAGGTCTGAACCGCTTCGACGGGCATCTGTTCCGCGCCTACCGGCGCGAACTCGGCAGCGACAGCCGGCAGAGCCTGCTCAGCAGCAGCATCGACAGCATCGCCTTCGAGCCGCGCGGCACCCGCCTGTGGCTGGGCACCAACGACGCCGGCCTGGAAGTGATCGAGCTGGCCACCTGGCAACACCACCGTCTCGACGCGAAGCAGGGCCTGTCGCACAACCGCGTCACCCAGATCCTGATCGATCCGCAGGGCGGCGCATGGCTGGGCACCGAACGCGGCATGGACCGGGTCGAGGCCGACCTGCAGCGGGCGCGCCCGCTGGGCGGCGATGCGCCGGTGGTGGGCCTGACCTGGATGCCGGACGGCAAGCAACCAGTGGCACTGGACCGGCAATGCCGGCTGTGGAGGCTGGGCCGCGACGCGCGCGAGGAACTGCCGGCACCGCGCGGCATCGACGAATGCGTAGGCCTGCAGTCCGGCCCGGAAGGGCTGTGGCTGGCGTCGGCGAGCGGCGGCCTGTTCCAGCTCGATGCGCAGGGCGCGGTGCTGGCGCACTGGACGCCAGCGCAGTTGGCCACCGGCGGCAGCGACCTCAGCGCGCTGATCCGGCTGCACGACGGCCGCGTGCTGGTCGGCACCACCAATGCCACGGTGACGCAACTGGACAGCGCGCAGCATGCGCCGCAGCGGCTGAGCTTCGACATGCCGCCCAACAGCGCCATCATCCGTTTCTACCAGGCGCCCGACGGCACCTGGTGGATCGGCACCTACACCGGCGGGCTGTACCGGGTGCGTCCGTTGTCGGCGGTGATCCGCAACGACGAGGAGCGCGTCAGCGACACCCATGCGTGGCCCAGCAGCAGCGTGCGCAGCATCTGGCGCGACGGCGAGCGCATGCTGATCGGCACCGACCAGGGCCTGCTGCTGCGCGACAGCAGCCGTGCCCCCTGGCAGCTGGTGCCCGGGCTGGCCAGCCAGGCGATCCGCAGCATCGCCGCCGACCGCGACGGCTGGTGGCTGGGCACGCGCCAGGGGCTGTGGCGCCTGGACCGCAACGGCACATTGCGGCGCCTGGGCGGGCTGGCCGACGAGCACGTCAACGATCTGCTGCTGGAAGGCGACACGCTATGGGTGGCCACCCGCCGCGGCCTGACCCGCGTGGTCGATGGGCGCGTGCGCAACGATCCGCGCTGGACACCCCTGAACGGGCACACCCTGACCCGGGTCTACCGCGACAGCGAAGACACGCTGTGGATCGGCTGCAACGACTGCGGCGTGTGGCGCATGCGCAGCGGCCGTCCCGCCGAGTCCTACCGCCCGCGCGGCAGCACCCTGTACCCGTCGGTGTGGTCGCTGTGCGAACACGACGGCGTGCTGTGGGTGGGCACCTTCTCCGGCGGGCTGTACCGCATCGACCTCAAGCGCGACGTGGCGCTGCGCTACAGCGACCGCGAGGGGCTCAGCAGCAACGTCATCTACACGATCCTGCCGGATCCGCAGGGGCGGCTGTGGCTCAGCACCAACAACGGCCTGAGCGTGCTGGATCCGCGCACGCGCATCGTGCAGAGCCTGGGCCGCCGCGACGGCCTGCAGAACCAGGAGTACAACAGCGGCCGCGGCTACCGCGACGCGCACGGCCTGCTGTATTTCGGCGGCACCCAGGGCGTGGACGTGATCGATCCCACGCGCCTGCCGCTGCGCAGCCCGCAGGCGCGCGCAGTACTCACCGACCTGCGCATCCTCAATGCCGGCGAGGACCGCGACGGCAGCGAGAACCAGACCGAGAACGACGTGGTCTACGCGCAGCGCATCTCCCTGGACCACCGCGACAACGTGTTCACCATCGGCATGACCGCGATCGACTTCGCCGCGCCCGGCACCGCGCGCCTGCGCTACCGCGTCGACGGGCTGCAGAAGGGCTGGGTATACCCGCAGACCGCGCACAGCGACTTCTCGGTCAGCCACCTGCCACCGGACCGCTACACGCTGGTGGTGGAAGCGGCCGGGCGCGACGGCCAGTTCGGTGGCGCGCGGCGGCTGCAGATCCAGGTGCTGCCGCCGCCGTGGCGGCATCCGCTGGCCTACGCCGGCTACGTCGTGCTCGGCCTGGCGCTGCTCGGCCTGGCGCTGCAGCGGGTGCGGCACACGGTCAACCGCGAGCGCGACATGGTGGAACTGCTCAACCTGACCGTGGCCGAGCGCACCCGCCAGCTCGAACGCGCCAACCAGCAGTTGCTGCAGAGCAATGCGCGCCTGCAGGCGGCCACACGCCTGGATCCGCTGACCCAGGTCGCCAACCGCCGCGAGCTGCAGGACTGGCTGGCGCGCGAATGCCCGGCCCTGCTGGCGGCGCTGGACGAAGGCGGCAGTGCCGATGCGCTGTACTTCTTCATGATCGACGTGGACAACTTCAAGCGCATCAACGACGACTACGGCCACCAGGCCGGCGACGCCGCGCTGGTGCACTGCGCCGATCGCCTGCGCGGACTGTGCGGCGAACGCGACCTGCTGGTGCGCTGGGGCGGCGAGGAGTTCCTGCTGGTCACCCGCCTGCCGCGCGAAGACGTCGCCAGCGACCTGGCCGAACGCCTGCGTGCGGCGGTGGCGACGCAGCGCTTCGCGCTGGCCGAGCGCGAACTGACCCTGACCTGCTCCATCGGCTTCGCGCCGTGGCCGTTCGTCGCCGCATGGCCGGCGCTGGGCGACTGGGAACAGAGCGTGGGCCTGGCCGACCGTTGCCTCTACGCCGCCAAGGGCGCCGGCAAGGACGCCTGGGTGGGACTGGCCCCGGGCGCGGCGCCGGACCGGCCGCGCCTGCACGCGCTGCTGGCCGGCGGCGCACCGGAAGAACTGGGCGACAGCGTACGCGTGCTGTGTTCGCCCGGCCGCCAGCCGCGCTTCGCGCGCTGAGCGACGCCGGCGCGGCGGCTCAGCGCGGCGGTGCCTGCTGCATGCTGCTGCGCCAGGCGTCCAGGAACTGACGTCGCTTCAGCGCATCCAGGTACACCAGCAACCCGGGCCCGAGCGCGATCGGGCGGAACGCCGACGCAGCGGCCGGCCCGCCCTGCGCCGCCACGCCCGGCTGCGGCAGAATCGGCTGCAGCCGCGCCTCGCGCGACAGCCCCTGCTGCCCGCGCGGCGACAGCAGGTAATCCAGGAAACGACGCGCCTCGGCCGCGTGTGGGCTGTCGCGTGGGATCACCGCGGTGCGCAGCGCGACCAGGGTGTAGTCCTCCGGCTGCACGATCGCCAGCGGCGCGCCGGCATCGATGCGCGCCTGCGCGTACGAACCCAGCACGTTGTAGGCCAGCAGCAGGTCGCCGCGCGCGACCTTGTCCAGCAGCACGCCGGTGCGTTCTTCCAGCACCACCTGGTTGTCGCCCATCGCCGCCAGCAACGCGCCGGCCATGCTGCCGAGTTGGCTGTCCTGGGTCGCGAACAGGTAGCCCACGCCGCTGCGCTCCACGTCGTAGGTGCCGATACGCCCACGCAGCGGCGAGCCCGGCGCGCGCAGCAGTTCCAGCAGCCGGCGGCGGGTGCGCGGCACCTGCGCGGCCGGCAGCCGCGCCGTGTTGTAGACGATCGCCACCGGCTCGTAGCTGATGCCGAAGACCTCGTGCCGCCACTGCGCCCACGCCGGCAGCGCCTCGGTCTGCGGCGAGCGGTGCGCCAGTGCGTGACCGTCGTTCACCAGCTTGGTCTGCAGATCCATGCTGGCGCTGATCAGCAGATCGGCGCAGCGCGGGCCAGGGCCTGGATGCAGGTAGCGCCGGTAGATATCGCCGGCGATCACGTCCTGGTACACCACCTCGGTCTGCGGATGCAGGCGCTGGTAGTCGCCGATCACCGCGGCGAACACCTCGATGTCGGTCGAACCTTGGATGCACAGTTGCGCGGTGGCCGTGCCCTGCGCCGGGAAGCGGCGCACGTCGCCGGGCGCGGCCAGTGCGGCATTGGCAAGCAGCGCGGTCAGCAGCAGCGGCAGACCGCGCAGCAGTGCGGGCAGGATCATGGATGCAACCTCGGCAGATGCAGGCTGGCGATCAGGCCGCCGCCCACGCGATTGGACAGGTCGATGCGCCCGCCATGGGCCTCGACCACGCGCTTGACGATCGCCAGGCCCAGCCCGGCGCCGCCGGCGGCCGCACCCTCGCCGCGCACGAAACGTTCGAACACGCGTTCGGCTTCGGCGGCGGCGATGCCCGGGCCATGGTCGGCCACGGTCACCACGCAATCGCGCGCGCTGCAGGTCAGCGCCACCTGCAGCGGGCCATCGCCGCCGTACTTGCAGGCATTGTCGATCAGATTCTTGATCGCCTCGCGCAACAGCAGCGCATCGCCGCGCACCAGCGCCGGTTCGCTGGCGACGGCCAGTTGCACGCGTGGCCGCGGCGCGGCCTGCGGCACGGCCTCGTGCAGCGCCTGGTGCAACACCTCGGCCAGGTCGACGCTGGCGTAGCGCTGCAGGTTGGAACGGTGGATCACGCTGGCGTCGCTGAGCAACTGGTTGAGCAGGCGGCTCATGTGCGTGGCATTGCGCTCGATCGCCTCCAGGCTGCGACGCATCTCGTGCGGGTCGTCCTCGTCCAGCGCCAGTTGCGCCTGCGCACGCAGTGCCGCCAGCGGCGTGCGCATCTGGTGCGCGGCCTCGGCCATGAACGCACGCAGGGTCTCGTTGCTGCCGGCCAGGCGCGCCATGAAGCGGTTCAGCGCCGCCACCATCTGCTGCATCTCCTGCGGCGCCGTCGCGGCCACCGGCTTCAGTTCGGACGGTTCGCGCCGCGACAGTTCGCGCTCCAGCATCCGCAGCGGCCGCAGCGCACGCGATACACCAAGCCAGACCAGCGCCAAGGCCAGCAGCGACAACAGCGCGATCGCCACCAGCGCGTGCAGCACCACGTCCTGCGCCAGCGCCTCGCGGGCGCGCCGGGTCTGCCCCACCTGCACCCACACCTGGTCCTGCGCCGCCGCCGAGGACACCCGCCGCGACACCACCGCGAAGCGCACCGGCTCGCCGCTGTAGACCGCATCGAACAAGCGCGGCGGCGCGCTGGCGCGCGGCAGCGACGGCGCCGCCGGCAGGTCGTCGTAGCCGGTGATGGTGCGCCCGCGCGCATCGAACACGCGGTAGAACACCCGGTCCTCCGGCGCCATCGCCAGCAGGTCCAGCGCGGCATAGGGCAGGTCCACCTGCCACTGACCGCCGGCCAGCGCCACCGAGTCGACGATGGACAGCGCCGAGGACACCAGCAGGTGGTCGTAGGAGCGGTTGGCGGCACGCTGGCCGTAGTCGCGGGCGACGAAGAACAGCGCCACCGCGCCGAGCAGCGACAGCGCGCCCAGGTAACGCAGCAGCGTGCGCCGGATCGATGGCGCCGGCGGCGCGGCCTCAGCCATCGGCGTCCGCTGCCGCCGGGTCCGGCGGCGACGCGGCCGCCTCCAGCTTGTAGCCGACGCCGCGCACGGTGACGATGCGCAGCGGCGCGGCGGCCAGCTTCTTGCGCAAGCGCCCGACGTACAGTTCGATCGCGTTCGGCCCGGCCTCGTCGTCGAAGCCGAACAGGCCGTTGCCGATCTCGTCCTTGCCCACCACCTGGCCGAGCCGGCCGATCAGGATCTCCAGCAGCCGGTACTCGCGGTTGGGCAATTCGATCGGCATGCCGTCCAGGCTGACGCTGTGTGCGGCGTTGTCGAAGGCGAAACCGCCGAGCTGCACCACCTCGCTGGCCTGGCCGCGATTGCGCCGCAGCAGCACCCGGCAGCGCGCCTCGAACTCGCGAAAGTCGAACGGCTTGCCCAGGTAATCGTCGGCGCCCACGTCCAGCGCCTGCACCCGATCCTCGATGCCATCGCGCGCGGTCAGCATCAGCACCGGCGTGGTATCGCCGCGCTCGCGCAGACCGGCCAGCACGCGCAGCCCATCCAGCCCGGGCAGGCCGATGTCCAGCACCACCAGATCGAAGCGCTGGTAGCGCAGCACCCCGGCCGCACTCAGCCCATCGCGCTGCCAATCCACCGCATGCCCGCTGCGGCGCATGCGCCGCACGATCGCATCGGCGAGATCGGCGTTGTCTTCTACCAGGAGCAGGCGCATTGGAGGCCGGGAATGGTGAATCGGGAATGGGGAATGGAAACAGCAACGGCAGAAGCCTAGCGCATCCAGGAACGTGCTTTTTCGATTACCCATTCTCGATTCCCGATTCCCCACCGCCGACAGGTCGTTGACAGCTACCTCCGACTAGGCTGCGTCCATGCCGGTCCGCGGCCGTTGCGGGCGGACCGATCCAATCGCTGCGACACGCACCTGGGAGGGGACGTGGAACTGAAGACTCTGACATGGGGCAGCGCCTGCGCGTTGCTGTGCCTGGCCGGATCGGCGCACGCCGCCAGCGACGACGACGGCCCAGTGACCGCCGAACTCGGCGGGCGCCTGCACTGGGATTTCGCCCACTTCGACAACGACAATCGCGGCACGCCCAATCCCGACGACACCGAGATCCGCCGGCTGTGGCTGGACGTGTCCGGCAAGGTCTTCGGCTTCGGCTACAAGGTCGAAGGCGATTTCGCCGGGCTGCAGGACGACTTCAACGGCAAGGGCATCGAGGCCAAGGACGTCTACCTCACCCGCAAATTCGATGCCGGCACGCTCACTGTGGGCCAGTTCAAGCAGTACTTCACGCTCGACGACCGCACCGGCTCCAACTTCGGCCAGTTCCTGGAGCGCAGCGGCGCAGCCAGTACGCTGGCGCCGCTGTACCGCAAGGCGGTGTCGTGGCAGGCCGCGGGCACCGACTACACCTGGGCGGCCAGCGTCTACAGCCTGCAGAGCATCGACGTCTCCAACGTCCGCGGCCAAGCGTTCGGCGGCCGCGGCACCTGGGCGCCGGGCGCGCGCGACGGCGACGTGCTGCACCTGGGCCTGTCGCTGGCGCACGAGCACTACGACCATCCCGGTGCCGGCGGCGCGCCGGCGCTGAGCATCCGCCCGCGCCCGGCCGGGCACCTGTCCGACGACAGCCGCGTCACCCTGGCGCGCTTCGCCGACGGCCGCGACACCGACGTGGACAAGTGGTCGCTGGAATACGCGCAGGTGCGCGGGCCGCTGTCGTGGCAAGGCGAGTTCAGCGGCGGGTTGTTCGACGACGGCGCGCAGCGCGCCGACGTGATGGCGGCCTATGGCTTCGTCAGCTGGTTCGCCACCGGCGAATCGCGCCGCTACGACAGCAAGACCGGCCGCTTCACCCGCATCAAGCAGGTCAACCACAAATATGGCGCCTTCGAACTGGCGCTGCGCTACGACCGCATGTGGGGCGCGCAGCACCGCGACGGGCAGCCCGATCTGCTCGACGCGTCCACCGCATCGTGGACGCTGGCCGGCAACTGGTACATCAAACCGAACCTGCGGCTGATGCTCAACCTGATCGACAGCCGCAACCGCGATCACCTGGCCGGCGTGACGCTGGACCATACGCGGGCGATCACCGGGCGCTTTCAGTATGACTTCTGAAGGCCGGGACCCGGGACCGGGGACCCGGGCCCCGGAAAAGCGCAGCGCTGCCGCCAAGGCTCTACCGATCTTCGTTCTCCGAGTCCCGGGTCCCCGGTCCCGGGTTCCGGCTTTTCATCAAAAGGAACTTCCATGCTGACCGCGCTCGGTTTCGGAATGGTCATTACCTTCATGTACCTGATCATGAGCAAGCGGCTGTCGCCGCTGGTCGCGCTGATCATCGTCCCGATCGCGTTCGCGCTGGCCGGCGGCTTCGGCACCGGCATCAACGAGATGATGCTGGAGGGGATCAAGAAGATCGCGCCCACCGGCGTCATGCTGATGTTCGCGATCCTGTACTTCGGGGTGATGATCGACGCCGGCCTGTTCGATCCGCTGGTGCGGCGCATCCTGCGCCTGGTCAAGGGCGACCCGATGAAGATCGTGGTCGGCACCGCGGTGCTGGCGCTGCTGATCTCGCTCGACGGCGACGGCTCCACCACCTACATGATCACCGTCTCGGCGATGCTGCCGCTGTACCGGCGGCTGGGCATGAACGCGCTGAACATGACCTGCGTGACCATCCTCGCCGGCGGGGTGATGAACCTGACGCCGTGGGGCGGCCCGACCGCACGCGCGGCCACCGCGCTGCACGTGGACCCGGCCGACGTGTTCGTGCCGCTGGTGCCGGCGATGGCGCTGGCGATCGTCGGCATCCTGCTGCTGGCCTGGTACCTGGGTATGAAGGAACGCCGCCGCCTCGGCGTGGTGACGCTGCCCGGCGATGCCTGGATGGACGGCAGCGTGGCCGACGACGGCGAGGCGCTGCCCACCGTGGAAGACGCCGAGGACATCAAGCGGCCGCGGCTGCTGTGGGTGAACCTTGCGCTGACCCTGGCGCTGATGGCGGCGCTGGTGATCGGCGTGCTGCCGATGCCGGTGCTGTTCATGATCGGCTTCGCCCTGGCGCTGCTGATCAACTACCCGAACCTGGCCGAGCAGCGCCGGCGCCTGGTCAACCATGCCGGCAACGTGCTGTCGGTGGTGTCGCTGATCTTCGCCGCGGGCGTGTTCACCGGCATCCTCTCCAACACCGGCATGGTCGAGGCGATGTCGCGCAGCTTCCTGGCGGTGATCCCCGACGCATGGGGGCCGTACCTGGCGGTGATCACCGCACTGGCGAGCATGCCCTTCACCTTCTTCATGTCCAACGACGCCTTCTACTTCGGCGTGCTGCCGATCCTGTCCGACGCCGCCAGCCACTACGGCATCACCCCGGTGGAAATGGCCCGCGCCTCGCTGGCCGGGCAGCCGGTGCACCTGCTCAGCCCACTGGTGCCCTCCACCTACCTGCTGGTCGGCCTGGCCAAGGTCGACTTCGCCGACCACCAGCGCTTCACCCTGAAGTGGGCGGTGTTGATTTCCCTCTTGCTGATGGCGGGCAGCCTGCTGTTTGCGCTGTATCCGGTGGCGCGGTGAAGCCGGGACCCGGGACCCGGGACCCGGAAGAGCTCAGCGCAGTGACTAAAGCTTTACCGACTTCCGTTCTCCGGGTCCCGGGTCCCCGGTCCCGAGTCCCGGCGTTCCCCACCTGCCACGGAGCATCTTCATGACACTAAGAATCGCCTACGTCACCAGCGGCATGGGCAGCATCGGCACCGCGATCTGCCAGAAGCTGGCGCGCAACGGCCATACCGTGGTCGCCGGGTGCGGGCCGGACTCGCCGCGCAAGTCGGCGTGGCTGCGCGAGCAACGCGAGCTGGGTTTCGACTTCATCGCCTCCGAGGGCAACGCCACCGACTGGGATTCGACGGTGGCCGCGTTCGCCAAGGTCAAGGCCGAGGTCGGCGAGATCGACGTGCTGGTCAACAACGCCGGCGGCAGCCGCGACATGCTGTTCCGGCAGATGGGCCGCGAGGACTGGCAGGCGGTGATCGCCAGCAACCTGCATGCGCTGTTCAACATCACCAAGCAGGTGGTGGACGGCATGACCGCGCGCGGCTGGGGCCGTATCGTCAACATCGGCGCGGTCAGCGCGCAGAAGGGTCAGATCGGGCAGATCAACTACGCCACCGCCAAGGCGGCGATGCAGGGCTTCAGCCGCGCGCTGGCGCAGGAAGTGGCCTCGCGCGGCGTCACCGTCAACACGGTGTCACCCGGCTACATCGCCAGCGCGGCGATCAGCGGCTTCCCGCCGGACGTGCTCGATCGTCTCGCCAGTTCGGTGCCGCTGCGCCGGCTCGGCAAGCCCGAGGAAGTGGCGGCGCTGTGCGCCTGGCTGGCCTCGGACGAGGCCGCCTACGTCACCGGCGCCGACTACGCGGTCAACGGCGGCCTGCACATGGCCTAGCGCCTCGCCTGCCCCGCATGGCGCCACGGTTGCGCGTGCATGCAGCGGAGACGCGGGACGTGGACCTGCGCTCGACCGCGGCGGATGCGCCCGCGCGCAGCCGCCGGATTCGGCAGGCAGGCACGCCGCGGCACTGCAGCCGCGGCGTGCAAAGCGCCGCGACGCCCGCCTGGCATACACTGCCGGTTCCGCTTCGTCCGTCGCGCCCGCTCCGCATGTCCGACAAACCCGAACCCGGCGCGCCCGCCGCGCGCCTGCAGATGGCCGACATCGCGCGCATGGCCGGCGTCTCCGAATCCACGGTGTCGCGTGCGCTGGCCGACAACCCGGTGGTCGCCGAACGCACCCGCGCCTATATCAAGCAACTCGCCCGCGACGCCGGCTACCGGGTCGATCCGGTCGCGCGCAGCCTGCGCTCGCGCCGCTCCAACATCGTCTGCGTGGCGGTGCCGCTGATGCACGCGCACGAGCAGCCGCTGTCGGACCCGTTCATGATGACCATGCTGGCGCTGCTGGCCGACGCGCTGACCGCGCGCGGCTACAGCATGCTGCTGTCCAAGCTGGACCAGCACCAGGACCACTGGGTCGAGGACCTGGCACGCAACAGCCGCGCCGACGGCGTCATCATGCTCGGCCAGAGCCACGAGCACGCCTCGCTCGACGCCGCCGCGCGCGGCGGCCTGCCGATGCTGGTGTGGGGCAGCCGCATCGACGGCCAGGCCTATGCCAGCGTGGGCAGCGACAACCTGCGCGGCGGCGAACTGGCCACCGCACACCTGATCGAACATGGCCGCCGGCGCATCGCCTTCCTCGGCGACGAGCAGTTGCCGGAAGTGGCGCCGCGCTTCGCCGGCTACCGGCGCATGCTCGACGCGCACGGCCTGACGTTCGACCCGCGGCTGCACGCGCGCAGCCACTTCCTCAGCGAGGACGCCTACCGCCTGACCCGCGCGATGCTGAAGAAGACCGATCCGCCGGATGCGGTGTTTGCCGCCTCCGACGTGATCGCCCTGGGCGCGATCCGCGCCCTCATCGAAGCCGGCCACCGCGTGCCGCAGGACATCGCCCTGGTCGGCTTCGACGACATCCCCCTGGCCGCCTACAGCCAGCCACCGCTGACCACCGTGCGCCAGGACCTGGCCCAGGCCGCCACCCTGCTGGTGGACGGCGTGCTGAACCTGATCGCCGGCACGCCGGTGGAATCGGTGGAGCTGCCGGTGAGTCTGGTCGTGCGGGAGTCGGCCTGAGGGCTGGGAATGGGGAGTCGGGAATAGGGAATCGGAAAAGCGTTGGTCGCGCGCTGACGCTGAGTCAGCTGGCCTAGGGCTCTACATTCGAATTAGGGAGTTGGGGAGATCGGTCAGCACGCGGAGTTTCAGCGCACGATGCCGCGCTTTTCCGATTCCCCATTCCCGGTTCCCCATTCCCGACGCTTCACCAACACCATCGCCACCGCGGCCGCCAGCATCAGCGCGCCGGCCAGGCGAATGACGTTGCGCGGGTCGCCCTGCAGCAGGCGGTCGTAGTACAGCGGCAGGGTCACGATCTGGATCAGCATCGGCAGCACGATGAACAGGTTGAACAAGCCCATGTACACGCCGGTGCGCTCGGGCGGGATGCTGTTGGCCAGCATCAGGTAGGGATTGCCCATCATGCTGGCCCAGGCCAGGCCGATGCCGAGCATCGGCAGCAGCAACAGCCAGCGGTCGTGGATCGACGGCAGCACGCACATGCCGATGCCGGCGGCGACCAGGCAGGCGGCGTGGGTGGCCTTGGGGCCGAACCTCCGTGCCACCGGCACCATCGCGAACGCGGCCAGGAAGGCGACGAAGTTGTAGAAGCCGCCGATCTGCCCGTTGACCAGGCCGGCCTCGCGGAAGCCGTGCGAATCGGCCGCGGTGGTGCCGAACAGCGTGGTCGACAGCGACAGCACGATGTACTGCCAGTAGCAGAACATCGCATACCACTGGAACAGCATCACCGGCGCCATCTGCCGCATCGTCGGCGGCATCTGCCGCACCGCGTCGACGATCTCGCGCAACGTCGCCAGCGGCCCGGACGCGGCGCTGCGCAAGCGCTGCAGCTCCGCCGCCGGCAGCACCGGCTCGCGCACGCTGCGCGCGGTGAGCAGGATCGAGGCGGCAGAGAAGCCCGCACCGATCGCGAACGCGGCGATGGTGACGTAGGGAATGTGGTGGGCGTTGGCCGCGTCCTGGTTCATGCCCAGCCACACCAGCAACGGCGGAGTGACGTAGGCCAGGGTCTGGCCGAGGCCGGTGAACGCGCTCTGGGTCAGGTAGCCCAGCGGCCGCTGCGGCGGCGCCAGCACGTCGCTGACCAGCGCGCGGTACGGCTCCATCGCCACGTTGTTGGCCGCATCCAGCATCCACAGCAGCGCCACCGCCATCCACAGCGCCACGCTGAAGGGCATGGTCAGCAGGCACAGACTGCACACCAGCGCGCCCACCACCATGTACGGCATGCGCCGGCCCCAGCGGGTCACGGTACGGTCGCTGAGCACGCCGACCACCGGTTGCAGCACCAGCCCGGTGATGGGGCCGGCCAGCCACAGGTAGGGCAGGTTGGCGTGGTCGGCGCCCAGGTAGTTGTAGATCGGGCTCATGTTGCTCTGCTGCAGGCCGAAGCTGTACTGCACGCCGAAGAAACCGGCGTTGAGCGCCAGCACGCGCGAGAGCGGAAGCAGGGGACGATCGGAACGCATCAGCATCGGCATCGGCCTGGGCGGGGCGGGCACGCGGGAGGCGTGCCGCAGCGACGGAGCGGAGTGTCGCTGCGCCTGCAATCGTTTGTAACGCTGCGTTGCACCATGCAGAATGCCTCGAATTCTCAGCGAGAAGGTTGGCGTAAGCGCCACAGGTGGATTTGCTGCACTGCAAATTGCAATCGATTGCGGGCGGCCGTATCTGTACGCCGCCGCACCCACCAACCGCGCCGCGCCCTGCCCGTTCCGGCAGCGGCGCGCCGCCACCCACTGCACCACTCGCTTCGGGAGAGACAGCGATGCATCACCCTTCGATCCGCCTGCAGACCCTGGCCCTGGCCGTCGCCGCGGCGCTGTCCGCACCGGCTGCGCTCGCGCAACAGGCCACGCCCGCCGCTGCCGACGCCCCGGCGGCGCAGGGCGACGTGGTCAGCCTGGACTCGGTCTTCGTCACCGGCACCGCCACGCCCAAGAGCAAGCTCAAGTCCAGCGTCTCGGTGAGCACGGTCGGCGCCGAGGCGATCGAACAGTCGGCGCCGCGCAGCACCGCCGAGATCTTCCGCAACATCCCCGGCATCCGCTCCGAATCCAGCGGCGGCGAAGGCAATGCCAACATCGCCGTGCGCGGCCTGCCGGTCGCCTCCGGCGGCGCCAAGTTCCTGCAGTTGCAGGAAGACGGGCTGCCGGTGCTGGAATTCGGCGACATCGCCTTCGGCAATGCCGACATCTTCCTGCGCGCCGACTACAGCCTGGAGCGCATCGAGGCGATCCGCGGCGGTTCGGCCTCCACCTTCGCCAGCAACTCGCCCGGCGGCATCATCAACTTCATCAGCAAGACCGGCGACACCGCCGGCGGCAGCGTCGGCCTCACCCGCGGCCTGGGCGGCTACGACAACACCCGCCTGGACTTCGACTACGGCGCGCCGTTCGCCGAGCACTGGCAGTTCAACGTCGGCGGCTTCTACCGCCGCGGCGACGGCGTGCGCGATGCCGGCTACACCACCGACAAGGGCGGCCAGCTCAAGGCCAACCTGACCCGGCTGTTCGACAACGGCTACGTGCGCGTCTACGCCAAGTACCTCAACGACCGCGCCGCCGGCTACCTGCCGGTGCCGACCCGGGTCAGCGGCAGCGACAAGTCGCCGCACTTCGGCAGCATCGACGGTTTCGATCCCGGCACCGACACGCTGTACAGCCCGTACTTCCGCAGCAGCGCCACCCTCGATGGCGGCAACAAACCCTCGAGGGTGGAACTGGGCGACGGCATGCACCCGCTGTCGCGCGCGTTCGGCGCCGAGGCGCAGTTCGACATCGGCGGCGGCTGGACCCTGACCGACAAGTTCCGCATCGCCGATACCTCCGGCCGCTTCGTTTCGCCGTTCCCGGCGCAAGTCGCCGATGCCGGCGCGCTGGCGGCGAGCATCGGCGGCGCCGGCGCCGGCCTGCGCTACGTCGACGGCCCGAACGCCGGCCAGGCCTACACCGGGCTGGCGCTGCGCACGCATCTGTTCAACGTGCACCTCAACGACCTGGGCAACGCGGTCAACGACCTCAGTCTGGCGCGCGACTTCGGCAGCGGCGACGGCGGCAATCTCAACCTCAAGGCCGGCTGGTACACCTCGCGGCAGACCATCGACGTGGACTGGACCTGGAACTCCTACGTGCAGTCGCTGGGGCACCGCCCGCGGCTGCTGGACGTGGTCGCCGCCGACGGCAGCCTGCGCTCGCAGGACGGCCTGTACGCCTACGGCGTGCCGTACTGGGGGCTGGACAACACCCGCCACTACGACGTGCGTTACGACATCAACGCGCCGTACCTGGCGCTGAGCTGGGACCAGGGCCCGCTGAGCGTGGACGGCAGCCTGCGCTACGACATGGGCCGCGCGCGCGGCAACACCGCCGGCGGCCTGCTGGCCAACAACGTCGACGTGAACGGCGACGGCGTGATCGAGGCGCCGGAGCAACGCGTGGCGACCATCGACTACGGCAACCGCAAGCCGGTGCGCTACGACTGGAACTACCTGTCGTATTCGTTCGGCGGCAACTACATGCTCAACGACGACCTGGCCGCGTTCGCGCGCTACAGCCGCGGCGCCCGCGCCAACGCCGACCGCCTGCTGTTCGGCGTGATCCGCGACGACGGCTCGGTGTCCTCCAACGAGGCGGTGAACGTGGTCAAGCAACTGGAAGGCGGCCTGAAGTGGCGCAACGGCGGCTTGAGCCTGTTCGCCACGGCGTTCGCCGCGCGCACGCAAGAGCAGAACTACGAAGCCACCACCCAGCGCTTCTTCGACCGCACCTACAAGGCGCACGGCCTGGAACTGGAAGCCGCGTACCGTACCGGCGGCTTCACCCTCAACGGCGGCCTGACCTGGACCGACGCCACCATCGACAAGGACCAGATCACACCGGCCAATGCCGGCAACACCCCGCGTCGGCAGGCGCGCTTCGTCTGGCAGCTGACGCCGAGCTACCGCGGCGAGCGCTACCAGGTCGGGGTCAACGCGATCGGCACCACGTCGGCCTACACCCAGGACAGCAACCAGCTGAAGATGCCTGGCTACACCCAGGTCAACCTGTTCGGCGACTACCGCATCACCGATGCGCTGACCGTCTCGCTCAACGTCAACAACCTGTTCAACACCTTCGGCCTGACCGAAGCGGAGGAAGCGTCGATCGCCGACGCGGCTTCCGGCGTGATCCGCGCGCGCTCGATCCCGGGCCGCACTTCCAGCATCAGCCTGCGTTACGACTTCTGACGAGGACCGCACATCCGCGCCCCGCCCGGGGCGCGGCCAAGCCCCCCATGACCGCACCCGCTCCTTCCGCACTGTCCGCGCTCGCCCACACCCTGTGGCAGGCGCATCTGCAACCGGACGCCGCCGACGCGGTGCTGCGACGCCTGCAGCGCCACGGCGAACGCCTGCTCGCCCCGTTGCATGCGCTGTACGGCGCGCATCCGGCGTTCGCGCACTGGTTGCCGCAGTGGCTGACGCAATTGGCGGCCACCGCCAACGCGCGGCCGTCGGCGCTGCGCCAGCTCGATGCCGAGCGCGCGCCCGACTGGTTCGCCACCCCGGCGATGCTCGGCTACAGCGCCTATGTCGACCGCTTCGCCGGCACCTTGCATGGCGTCGGCGAACGCGTGCCCTACCTGCAGGAACTGGGCGTTCGCTACCTGCACCTGCTGCCGTTCCTGCGCGCGCGCGCCGGCGACAACGACGGCGGCTTCGCGGTCAGCGACTACGGCCAGGTCGAACCGCGGCTCGGCGACACCGACGATCTGGCGGCGCTGACTGCGCGGCTGCGTGCGGCCGGGATCAGTCTGTGCGCCGACTTCGTGCTCAACCACACCGCCGACGATCACCCCTGGGCGCTGGCGGCCAAGCGCGGCGATGCGCGGCATCTGGACTACTACCACCATTTCCCCGACCGCAGCGCACCGGACGCCTACGAGCGCACCCTGGGCCAGGTGTTCCCGCACACCGCCCCGGGCAACTTCACCTGGGTGCAGGAAGCCGACGCCTGGCTGTGGACCACGTTCTACCCCTACCAATGGGATCTGGACTGGAGCAATCCGGCGGTGTTCGGCGAGATGGCGCTGGCGCTGCTGCGCCTGGCCAACCTGGGCGTGGAGGTGTTCCGCCTGGATTCCACCGCCTACCTGTGGAAGCGCCCGGGCACCGACTGCATGAACCAGCCGGAGGCGCACACGATCCTGCAGGCGCTGCGCGCACTCACCGACATCCTGGCCCCGGCGGTGCTGCTGAAGGCCGAGGCGATCGTGCCGATGGCGCAGTTGCCGCCGTATTTCGGCGAAGGCGCCTCGCGCGGCCACGAATGCCACCTGGCCTACCACAGCACGCTGATGGCGGCCGGCTGGGTGGCCCTGGCCGAGCAGCGCGGCGACATCGTGCAGGCCGCGATCGCACACACGCCGGCGCTGCCGCCGGCCTGCGGCTGGCTCAGCTACGTACGCTGCCATGACGACATCGGCTGGAACGTACTGCAGCGCGAAGCCGCCGGTGGCGATGGCGTGGCGCCGTTCGCGCTGGCGCGCATCGCCCAGTTCTACGCCGGCGACACAGCGGACAGCTACGCGCGCGGCGAAGCCTTCCAGAGCAGCGGCGATGGAGTGCACGGCAGCAACGGCATGAGCGCGGCCCTGACCGGTATCGCCGCCGCGCTGGCCGACGACGACGCGGAAGCGCTGGAGTTAGGCGTGCGCCGCCTGGTGTTGCTGTACGCGGTGGCGCTGGCGATGCCGGGCATCCCGCTGTTGTACATGGGCGACGAACTGGCCCTGGGCAACGACAAGGCCTACCGCAACGATCCACTGCGCGGCCACGAAGGCCGTTGGCTGCACCGCCCGGTCATGGACTGGGCGCACGCGGCGCAACGCCACGACCCCGACAGCCTGCCCGGCCAGGTCTACACCCGCCTGCGCGGATTGATCGCCGCGCGTGCCGCGACTGCGGCACTGGCCGCCGACCAGCCGTTGCGTGCGGTGCCACTGGGCAATCCCGCCCTGCTCGGGCTGGCGCGCGGCGAGGCGTTCGTGGCGGTGTACAACTTCAGTGCGGAGCCGGTTGCGGTGGAGGTCGCCGATGCGCTTGGAGCAGGCGACTGGCACGCCATCGCCGATGGCGGCAACGATCCGGCAACGCTAATGCATTGGGATGGCATCCTGCCGGCGTACGGTCTGCGCTGGTGGCGGCGCGGCTGAGCCACGGTCTTTCAGAAATCGGGCCACATCGTCCGATGAGCCCATACTCAAGGTAGAGCGAGGGGCGGGTGCTTGAAATTGCAAATTTCAGGTGCGATGCTGGGTCTTAATCAAGCCGAGTATCGGCACTGCTCGTCAAGGACTGGTGGCAGATATGAAAATCCAAGCATTGGAGGCTTATCTACGATATCCGATTGTTTGCAATCTTTCACGGGCCTTGCACAGATGCGGCCTGACGCCGCTGCAAGAACAAATTCCATCGAAGCGCAAAGTGCTTCGTCGGTATTGCAAGACAACACATTCGGGGCCGCATTGAGTCAGCGCCCAATTAACCAAGGCATTGCTTGTGCGCCCCACGGAAGGCCGGGAAATAAAAATATGCGTCTAACGAAACGACTGAAGATATGGTGAAATCAGGATGAAGAAAAGATATTACTTGCCCACTGCATTTGCGATTATAGCAATCCTGATCTTTACCGCCAATATAGACAGAAAAATCACAAAAACAGAAGATCCAATAAAAACCACACTTGTCAAACCACCCCCCCCCCTCCCTTCAAAGATATCGCAGCAAATTTCGGAAACTCAATTTCCGGAAGGGAACATTATGGATATCGCCCCCGCACTGAGAGCCAAAGCTGAAAGCGGAGACGCTAAATCAGCGCTTGCACTTTATCTAAAACTTTCATTGTGCCAAAGCGCACTACACACCCAAGTCTCTACTGATGAAATAAAAGCATATGCAGCAGCAGGCATCAGTCCAGAGCGGTTTGCGGAAAATATAG
The DNA here is from genome assembly GCF_009192895.1 of Xanthomonas sp. LMG 12460. NCBI lineage: Bacteria > Pseudomonadati > Pseudomonadota > Gammaproteobacteria > Lysobacterales > Lysobacteraceae > Xanthomonas > Xanthomonas sp. LMG 12460. Next base: position 108,527 of record NZ_NKUH01000011.1, read on the forward strand.
AAAAACGCATATCCCAATGCATCGGAGTATCAGATAAAGATCTTTCTAGCAGGGGCGAATGGCTCGAAGAAGCGGCCATACATGGAGATCTACAAGCAAAATTACTATACGCCAGTGATCCGGAGGCCATCTTAGGCGACTCGACCGATATGTTACGCAACCCTGAAAAGGTAATTGACTACAAGAAAAAGGCGGTTAGGTTTCTATCTGAAGCAGCATCTACTGGAAGCCCTGAAGGATTAATGAAAATGGGCGACGCCTATAATGACGGAATCCTCTTACCAAAGGATCCGGTTAAAGCCTATGCATTTTACCGCACCACTCAGATGACAACACCAAGCATCCTTTCAACCACCCTATCACAAATGGAGCTAGAACTAACACCAGCGCAAATATCCGATGGCAAAAAAGAAGCCATATCTATATATAAAAATTGCTGTGCCTGAGCTTAAAAAATAATCCACCCAAGGAACTTTGACATGGATAGAAGTCTCGCAAGAATAATTATTTTTGTCTTCTCAATCTTCCCAATTTCTATACTGGCCATGGCAGCGATTTATGGCCCATACCATGAGATCATTTATCTTGGAACGCCAGAACCAGGACCTACGCAGAGTACACTCTCAAAAAATACATGCACCCACTGCCTAACTCCCCAGCAGTAACTGTCGGCCCTGGCGACAAAGTAATACTTTGTAATGGAAGCGCCTGCGTTACCTATACCAGGACCAACAACGGATGGTTGGGAGGTCCCCCAATCCAACAACAGGTGGTTGATGGTGGCGGTGGCGGTAATGGCGGCGGCGGCGGTGACGGCGGTGGTGGTGG
>NZ_NKUH01000110.1:0-11499 GCF_009192895.1 Xanthomonas sp. LMG 12460
GCATGACAGTTGACTCCTACGCGGGGCTTGCAGTTCCATGATGGCGGTTGCGGTTGCTTTGGTTGCTGCCTTTGCCTTATCGGGTTCCCTTCCGAAGCGGCGGCCAGCGCGGGGAAAAACCCGAAGGGCGGCGTACATGGATGTACGCCGTCCGCGGCAGGGGCAGGATGCCCCTTCCGCGGATCCCCGGGATGGACGCGGACCCGGAGCGCGCAGCGCGGAGGGCGCAAGGCAGGGTGTGCTTTCTTTTGGTTACTTTTCTTTGCACAAGCAAAGAAAAGTAACTCGCCGCAAGGCGAAAGCTTTGCCTTTGCCCTGGCTATGGTGGTTGCAACGACTTTCGCCTGAGTGCTAGTGACTTTGATCAGCCTTCGGCTGCTGAGAAGCACTTCTTTAGCTTGTGCAAAGAAAAGCAACTAAAAGAAGCGCTCCACCACAGCCGCAGGCTGGTCAAGCACACCTCGCGGTGGCTGCCGCGCCCGGGGTCCATAAAGCAACAGCAACAGTATCGCGGCAACCAGCCTGGTGCACACGCAGCCCGGCGAGATGGAGCGAGCCAAACACCCGACCACGCCGAAGCGCCGCGCACCCTCTAGACTGCACGCATCATCGTGGGGGCTCACCTTTGGTTTCCAGTTGGATCCTGCTGCTGGTGTCGGTCGGCTATGCGGCGCTGCTGTTCGCGGTGGCGTGGTGGGGCGATCGCCGTCCGCTGTACCCGGAGCGGCCGTGGCTGCGGCCGGCAGTGTACAGCCTGGCGCTGGCCGTGTACTGCTCGTCGTGGACGTTCTACGGCGCGGTCGGCAGCGCGGTGCGCAACGGCGCCGGCTACCTGCCGATCTACCTGGGCCCGCTGCTGATGCTGCTGTTCGGCTGGCGCATCGTCGAGCGCCTGGCGCTGATCGCGCGCAGCGAGAATACGGTGTCCATCGCCGACTTCATCTCCTCGCGCTACGGCCGCTCGCGGCGCCTGGCCGCGCTGGTGGCGGTGATCGCCCTGGTCGGCGTGGTGCCGTACCTGGCGCTGCAGTACAAGGCGGTGGCGATGAGCCTGCAGGTGCTCAGCGGCCAGTCCAGCGCCGGTGCACCGTTCTACGCCGACCCGGCGTTGTACGTGGCCTTGGGGATGGCGCTGTTCGCCACGCTGTTCGGCACCCGCCAGGTCGATGCCACCGAGCACCACCACGGCATGATGCTGGCGATCGCGCTGGAGTCGGTGGTGAAGCTGCTGGCGATGGTGGCGGTGGGCGTGTTCGCCTACGTGTGGCTGTCCGTGCGCGACGGCGGCCAGGTGATGGCGTCGGCACGCACGCTGTTCCAGAACACCCCGCCGGTGGGCTTCATCTCGCAGACCCTGCTCAGCTTCCTGGCGCTGGTGTGCCTGCCACGGCAGTTCCACGTGGCGGTGGTGGAGTGCAGCGACGTCGGCGACATCCGCAAGGCGCGCTGGCTGTTCGGCCTGTACCTGGTGCTGATCTCGGCGATGGTGGTGCCGATCGCCGCCGCCGGCATCGCCCTGTTCGGCGGCGGCGACGTGGCCGACGACAGCATCGTGCTGGCGCTGCCGTTGGCCGAAAGCCGCACCGCGCTGGCGCTGGTCGCCTACGTGGGCGGGTTCTCCGCCGCCACCGGCATGGTCATCGTCTCCAGCATCGCGCTGGCGACGATGATCAGCAACGACCTGGTGATGCCGGTGCTGCTGCGCCGCCGCGGGCACCAGGCGGCCGGTGCCGACGTGGCCTCGAAGGTGCTGTGGATCCGCCGCCTGGCGATCCTGCTGCTGGCGCTGATCGCCTACGGCTATTACCGCAGCAGCAGCAACGACAGCACGCTGGCGTCCTATGGCCTGATGGCCTTCGCCGCGGTGGCGCAGTTCGCACCGGGCGTGATCGGCGGCCTGTACTGGCGCGGCGCCAGCCGCAAGGGCGTGGAGACCGGCATGGTGCTGGGCTTCGCCACCTGGATCTACACCCTGCTGCTGCCGGCGCTGACCCAGGCCGGCTGGCTGGCGCCGGCGTGGCTGCTGGACGGGCCGTTCGGCATCTCCTGGCTGCGCCCGCAGCAGCTGTTCGGCATGAGCGGCTGGGACCCGCTGGCGCACGGCACGTTCTGGTCGCTGCTGGTCAACGTCGGCACGATGATGCTGGTGTCGGCGCGCTGGCGACCGGGCCTGGACGAGCGCCTGCGCGCCGCGCCATTCCTGGAGCCGTACTCGCAGCGCCCGGCGGTGGCCGGCGACTGGCTCGGGCAGGTGCGTGTGGTCGACCTGCAGGCACTGGCCGAGCGCATGGTCGGGGAGCGCCATGCTCGCCGCGCCTTCGCCGAACAGGCGCAACTGCTCGGCCGCGAGCCGCAGCCCACTGCGGTGGCCGACCGCGTCTGGGTGCAGTTCACCGAACGCCTGCTCGCCGCCTCGATCGGCGCGGCCTCTGCGCGCCTGGTGCTGACCAGCCTGCTGCGCGGCTCGGGCATGGACCTGGGCGAGGTGGTGGCGGTGCTCGACGAGGCCGGGCAGGAACTGCGCTTCAACCGCGAGATCCTGTCCACCACGCTGGAGAACATCAGCGCCGGGGTCAGCGTGGTGGATCCGGCGATGCGCCTGACCGCATGGAACCGCCGCTACCAGCAGATGTTCGGCTATCCCGACGGCATGCTCTACGTCGGCCGGCCGGTCGCCGACCTGATCCGCTACAACGCCGAGCGCGGCGAACTCGGCGGCGGCCAGGTGGAAGACCAGATCGCCCGCCGCATCGCGCACATGCGCGCCGGCACCCCGCACGTGTTCGAACGCACCCGCAGCGACGGCAAGGTGATCGAGATGCGCGGCCAGCCGCTGCCCGGCGGCGGCTACGTCACCAGCTACAACGACATCACCGACTACAAGCGCGCCGAGCAGGCGCTGCTCGAAGCCAACGAGACCCTGGAGCAGCGCGTGGCCGATCGCTCGCGCGAGGCCGAGCTGGCGCAGCAGTCCAAGACCCGCTTCCTGGCCGCGATCAGCCACGACGTGCTGCAGCCGCTCAACGCCGCACGCCTGTTCGCCTCGGCCCTGCGCGATGCGCACCAGAACGAGGAGCAGCGGCATCTGGCCGAGCGCGTGGACGCCTCGCTGCGCGCGGCCGAGGAACTGCTCGACGGCCTGCTCGACGTGTCGCGGCTGGATGCCGGCGGCCTGCGCCCGACCATCGAGGACGTGGATGCCGGCCTGCTGTTGCGCGAACTGGCCGCGCAGTACAGCCCGATCGCCGCCGGCCGCGGCCTGCGCCTGCACGTTTACGCGCGGCCGCTGTGGGTGCGCAGCGATCGCCGGCTGCTGCGCCGGGTGCTGCAGAACTTCCTCGCCAACGCGCTGCGCTACACCCGCCAGGGCCGCATCGTGCTGGGCATGCGCCGCCGCGGCGCGGCGCTGGAACTGCAGGTCTGGGACACCGGCCCCGGCATCCCGCCGCACCACATGCAGCAGATCTTCGACGAGTTCCAGCGCTACCAGCAGCCGTTCGACTGGGGCGAGCAGGGGCTGGGCCTGGGCCTGTCGATCTGCCAGCGCATCTCGCGCCTGCTCGGCCACGACCTGGATGCGCGCAGCCGCGTCGGCCACGGCAGCATGTTCTCCATCACCGTGCCGCGGGCGGCGCCACCGCCGCAGGCGCTGCAACGCGCGCCACGCGCAGCGGCCGCGGCCGATTCGCTGGCCGGGCTGCGCGTGCTGTGCGTGGACAACGATCAGGAAATCCTCGACGGCATGCGCGCGCTGCTCGGCCGTTGGCAGGTGGAGGTGATCTGCGCCAGCACCGTCGACGAGGCGCTGGCGCAGGCCGCGTGCGCGCCGCACGTGATGCTGGTCGATTACCACCTGCACGACCGGCTCGACGGCCTGGAGACCCTGGATGCGCTGCGCGCGGCGATGCCCGGACCGGTGGCCGGCGCGCTGCTCACCGCCGACGGCCGCGACGAACTGAAGCTGCAGGCCCGCGAGCGCGGCTACCGGCTGCTGACCAAGCCGGTCAAGCCGGCCTCGCTGCGCGCGTTCCTCACCGCCTACCACGATCCGATCTAGGAGCGGTCGCGCGTCTTCGTAACGGCAATGTATGGGTTATGTGGCAGCCGTCGGCGCGACCGGCATGGCGCACGGCGCGGGCGGGCGGCTAAGGTGGAGGGCCGCCCACGACCCGCCTGCGCATGACCTCCCTGGACGACACCGCGATCCCCCCGCTCCCGGACCTGCTGGCGGCGCTGGAGGCCGGCCAGGCGCAGACCCTCGAACGCGGCGCCCGCGCCTACCTGCGGCAGCGCCCCGACGATGTCCTGGCCAGCAGTCTGCTGGCGATGAGCCTGCAGATGCAGGGCCAGCCGGCGCCGGCCGCCGCGGTGTACCGCACGCTGGCCGAGCGCGAGCCGCACGAGGTGGCGCACTGGAACAACCTGGGCACGGCGCTGCGCGAGGCCGGCGAACCCGGCCCGGCCGCCGAGGCCTATCTGCGCGCCCGCGCGCTGGCGCCGGACGATCCGCTGCCGCACCACAACCTCGGCCTGCTGGCGATGGACGCCGGCGATTACGCCGCGGCCCGCGAACACCTGCTCGATGCCCACGCGCTGGCGCCGCAGGCGCCGCCGCTGTGCGTGCACGCGGCGATGGCCTGCCATGAGTGCGGCGACTTCCAGCGCGTGCAGGCGCTGATCGCCGACTGGCGGCAGTGGCCGCCGCTGGATCCGGACACCACTGTGGAACTGGCCTGGCTGCTGTCGCAGGGCGGCGAGACCGACACCGCCTGCGGCCTGCTGCGCGCCTGCGCCGAGGGGCCGATGGCGCAACCAGCGCGCGCCTGGTCGCGGCTGGTGCTGGTGCTCGAGCGCGCCAACCGCCTGCCGCAGGCGCGCGAGGCCGCCGCGCAGCTGCCGCCGCCGGAGCGCATCGATGACCCGGACGTGCGCCAGGACGCCAGCAACGCGCTGGCGGTGCTGGCCATGCGCGAGGGCCACTGGCAACAGGCGCATGCGCTGCTGCGCGGGCTGTTGGCCGATGGCAGTGCGGTCGACCGGCGCAAACAGAGCAACCTGTTCTTTGCCCTGGCGCGGGTCTGCGACCGCCTCGGACTTCACGACGAAGCGCTGCATGCCTGCGCGCAGGGCCATGCCGGCCAGGTCGAGGGCCTGGCCGCGCTGGTGCCGGAGCTGGCGGCGGCGGACGCACCGCCATTGCCGGTCGCGCAGGCCCGCTGGGATCCGGCGCGCCATGCCGCGGCGCGGCCGGTGACCGCGCCGGCCATGGCCGACTCGCCGATCTTCGTGGTCGGCTTCCCGCGCTCGGGCACCACCTTGCTGGAACAAATGCTCGACGCCCACCCGCAGTTGGTGGCGATGGACGAGCGGCCGTTCCTGCAGGGACTGGCCGACCGCCTGGAGGCGCGCGGCGTGGCCTGGCCGGACGGACTGGGCGAGCTCGACGATGCCGCCTGCGCGACGCTGCGCGCCGAGTACTGGCAGGCGGTGCGCGGGGTGGTGCAGCTGCAGCCGGGCCAGCGCCTGGTCGACAAGAACCCGTTGAACCTGCTGCGCCTGCCGCTGATCCGGCGCCTGTTCCCGGAGGCGCCGGTGATCCTGGCGCTGCGCCATCCCTGCGACGTGCTGCTGAGCTGCTACATGCAGGCGTTCCGCTCGCCGGCATTCGCCCTGCTGTGTGCCAGCCTGCCGCGGCTGGCGCGCGGCTATGCCGACGCGATGGAGTTCTGGCTCTACCACGCCGCCCTGCTGCAGCCACGCACGCTGGAGTTGCGCTACGAGGACCTGGTGGCCGATCCGCAGGCGCAGGTGGCGCGTCTGGGGCAGTTCCTGCAGTTGCAGCAGCCGGAGCGGCTGCTGGACTTCCAGCGCCACGCGCGGGCCAGGGGCTTCATCAGCACGCCCAGCTACGCGCAGGTGGTGGAGGGCATCAACCGCAAGGCCCTGGACCGCTGGCACGCCTATCGCGACGCCTTCGCACCGCTACTGCCGGTGCTGCAGCCGTTCCTGCAACGCTGGGACTACCGCGCCGTCTGAGCGTGCTGCTTGTCTGAACTGTTCCCGTCTGCGGGTTGAACGGCGAAATGCCGCGCGCGCTGTACCGCGGTTGAAGCGGTGTTTTTGTCATGGACTGCCGCACACCGGCACACCGAAACAACACCCTTCTTATAAAAAACTAACAAGTGCCTGACGGTCCTGTAATGGACCGCTGGCCCGAGGCATCCATTTCACCCGCCGCGCGTTTCCGCGCCCGGGATGGTTCGCGCCTGCGTGCAGCCGGCGCTTGTCGCACATCACATGAGGTCTTCCCGATGTCCGTAGCAAAGAACAGACTCGCTCACGCCGTTTGCCTGGCCATGGCGACGCTTCCCGCCACGCTCTATGCGCAGAGCGCCACGCCGGCGGCGTCCGCGTCCGGCGACGCGCCGGTGACCCTGGACAAGCTCACCGTCACCGGTTCGCTGGTGCGCCGCGTGGATGTGGAGACCGCCAGCCCGGTCGCCGTGGTCGATCGCCAGCAGATTCAGCAGAGCGGCAAGCAGACCCTGGGCGATCTGCTGCAGGCGCTGCCCGGCATCGCCGGCGCCGCGACCAACCCGCAGGTCAACAACGGCGGCGGCGACGGCGCCTCGACCATCTCGCTGCGCGGCCTCGGCGACGAGCGCACGCTGATCCTGATCGACGGCCACCGCATCCAGAACAACGACGTCAACTCGATCCCGGCCAACATGATCGACCACGTCGAAGTGCTGAAGGTCGGCGCCTCGGCGATGTACGGCTCCGACGCCATCGGCGGCGTGGTCAACTTCATCCTGCGCAAGAACTTCGAAGGCGGTGAAGTCTCGGCCAACTACGGCCAGACCAGCCGCGGCGACGGCGCGCGCCAGGGCGGCAGCTTCACCTTCGGCAAGACCTGGGACCGCGGCAACGTCGTGGTCGGCCTGGACTACAACAAGCAGAAGGACGTCTCCACCGCCAACCGCGCGTTCTCCAAGTACGCGATGTACCTGTCCAGCGGCAGCGTCTACAAGGGCGGTTCGGCACGGACCCCGACCGGCTACTACAAGCTGCCGGCGGCGACCCTGGCGGCCAACGGTTGCAAGCCCGACGGCGCGTTGACCGGCAACGGCAGCGGCGGCTACAAGTGCTACAGCTCCTCGGCTGATTCGTACAACTACGAGGCACAGAACCTGCTGCTGACGCCGCAACAGCGCGTCGGTGGCTTCGTGCTCGGCAGCTTCAACATCACCGACTCGATGCAGGCGTACGTCAACGCCTACCACAACCACACCATGTCCAACTTCGCGATCGCGCCGCTGCCGCTCGACGCGCAGAACGACGGCATCACCGTCGCCGCCAACAATCCGTACAACCCGTTCGGCGTGGAGTTCGGCCCCAACGGCTACGAGTATCAGACGCGCTTCACCTCGCTCGGCCAGCGCGAAGGCTTCTACGACACGGCCACCGATCAGGATGTGATCGGCCTGAAGGGCGGCATCGGCGACAGTAGCTGGGTGTGGGACGCCAACTTCAACTACGGCCACTACCGCCAGCGCAACTGGAGCCACGGCTACGTCGATTATGCCGCGTTGCAGAACGCGATCAACAGTGGGCAGGTCAACATCCTGGATCAGGGCAGCCCGGCCACGGTCGCCTGGCTGCAGAGCAACGAATCGATTCCGCGCCAGGAAACCACCACCATCATGCGGCAGTGGGAAGCTAGCGCCAACGGCAGTCTGTGGGAGATGCCGGCCGGTGCCGCGCAGCTGGCAGTCGGTGCGCTGTACCGCAAGGAGAGCCTGAGTTCCAGCGTGTCGGCCAACGCGCTGATCAACAGCGACAACACTTGCGCGGTTTCTTCCGAAGCCTGTGCTTCTCCGCTGAGCGGCAGCTTCAACGTCAAGGAGGCCTATGCACAGCTGTTCATGCCGGTGCTGGAGCAGTCCTCGCCGATCGGCGCGCTCAACCTGACCCTGAGCGACCGCTACTCCGACTACAGCAGCGTGCGCTCGGGCAATAACAGCGCCTCGTTCCAGGTGGAGTGGCGGCCGATCCACGACCTGCTGGTGCGCGGCACGGCGGCGCAGGTGTTCCGCGCGCCGACCATCACCGACATCTACCAGGGCCCGACCGCCGACGCGCCGAACTTCATCGACCCCTGCGTCGGCTACAGCGGCAGCGGCCACGCCACTGCCTGCGCCGGTGTGCCGGCCGGCTGGAGCGGCACAGGCCTGTCGCAGACCAACGCGATCAAGTCCGGCGCCACCTACGTGGGCTACCAGCTCAAGCCGGAGAAGGGCACCTCGTTCGACTACGGCCTGGTGTACAGCCCCGAGTACGTACCGGGCCTGTCGGTCAACCTCGACTGGTGGAAGGTCAAGCTCGACGACCTGATCCAGCCGATCTCCGCGCAGACCGTAGCCGACCTCTGCTACAACGATGACAACAGCCCGTACTGCAGCTACCTCCACCGCTACGCCGCCGGCACCCCAAGCGCCGGCAACATCGACCACATCCAGACGCCGGTGGTCAACATCGGCAAGCTCAACACCCAGGGCATCGACCTCGGCGCGAGCTACGCGCTGCCCGCTACCGACTACGGCAAGTTCACCGTGACCGTGGACAGCACCTACCTGCACCGCTACGACATCGACACCGGAGACACGGTGGTGCACATGGCCGGGCGCTACAACTCGTCCTATGGCAACTACGCGCATTGGCGCGCGCATGCGCTGTTCGGCTGGAAGCTGGGCAACTGGGATGCGAGCTGGACCACCCGCTGGGTCGGCAAGATGCAGGTCGGCAGCGGCGACCTGAGCCAGAACATGTCCGCCGACGGGCATGACAAGGGTGTGGTGCTGAACTACGGCAGCTACATGTACCACGCGCTGCAGGTGGGCTACGACATGGCCGGGGCCAACCTGCGCCTGGATCTGGGCGTGGACAACCTGACCAACAAGCAGCCGCCGATGATGTACCAGAACAACGTGTTGAACGCGAACACCGACGTGAGCACCTACGACACGCTCGGCCGCTACTACTGGATGCGGGCGACTTACAAGTTTTGATAGGTAGATGGTTGTTGTAGAGGAAATGGCATTGGCGTCCTTTTTAGGGCGCCAGTTCTAAATTTCATCTTTTGTTCTGGCAGGTGTAAAAGTTTCCCAATAGTTTTTCAATTTCAACAGCAAGGATATAGCTTATGAAAAATGTATATGGTCTGCTGGGCGCTTTTCTGTCTGTCGTATCCTTCGGTGCAAGTGCGGGGGTCGTAACCGATAGGGTCGATAATATATTTATTCAGTGTTCCAGTTGCGCTATTGCAAAAAATACTGATGTTACTCTTGGGTACGTGAAAGTCGCTCTTAGTGCATACGCATCCGCAGCAAGCAGCAAGGGTTGGGGGCCAGTCAGCGTGGGCGACCAAGTCCAGATCGAGAAATATAACCAGACACCTGGTGGTTACATGCTGGTCGATCATTACTACGCAGTAAAAAACCTTCCCGTGAACTCCTTCGATGATTTGATCGATGAAGGAATCGAGCGCGATTCAGATGTCAGGGCGCTCCCTGCGAGAGCGCAGGAAGAGGCTTCACTGAAAGGCGACCTTGCCAATTTCGTAGAGAGTTTTGCCGACTCTGGTGGAGTAACAACGATTTATGGGTTCTTCCGGCAGAATTGATGAATATTGATTGCCTTACGCTATCCGGCGCTCTGATGGCGCATAGCTAAAAAGAGAGAGCTTTTCAGCCTCCCGTGCGGGCAAGTGCTTTGAATGGATCTGGTGTCACCCGCCCATGCGAGTGGCGCCAGATCGTGCGACACGAAGTGTCCATACGGCCGCCGTGCTACTACCGGGATGTCGGCGTGCCGGTGCACATGAACTACGTCGACTTGCATGACTATCCACGTCTATAAGGCGGCACTAGATTTTGTGCAGCTTAGGCAGATCACTGGCGAGCATTGCCGCAATTGTGCTGTTGGGCATGCCTGTCGTCGCGCAGCGGCGACAAGTACATCCTGTCCACTTACTTGGAATTCACTACCGAACCGGCCTAATCCATGCGCCGCATCGGTGGGATGGGCGTTTCATCTCGCCGCGCATCCCCAATATCTGCACGAGCACGCAGCGCGCCATCACCCCGCACCGTGCAGATGCTCGAACAGGATGGTGCTGCCGATCGCGATCAGCAGCGCGCCGCCGACGATCTCCGCACGCTTGCCGGCGAGCGCGCCGAGCGCGCGGCCGAGCATGATGCCCAGGGTGACCATGGTCAGCGTGCACAGGCCGATGATCGCCGCGACCTCGACGATGTTCACGTCGAGGAAGGCCAGGCCGACGCCGACCGCCATCGCGTCGATGCTGGTGGCGAAGCCGGTGGCGGCCAGATTCCAGAAGCCGTGGCGCTTGGGCGCGGCCTCCTCGGGCGTGTCGGACTCCGGCTTGAGGCCGGCGACGATCATGTGCACGCCCAGTGCGCCGAGCAGGCCGAAGGCGATCCAGTGGTCGAAGGCGACGACGTACTTGGACGCGGCCTGGCCGAGCACCCAGCCCAGTGCCGGGGTCAGTGCCTCGATGCAGCCGAAGATCAGGCCGGCACGCAGCGCGTCGGCCCAGCGTGGGCGTTGCATCGCCGCGCCCTTGCCGACGGCGGCGGCGAATGCGTCGGTCGACATGGCGATGCCGAGCAGGAGAATCGAAAGAAACGACATGGGGGACCGTACCGGGACAGGCGACAACGACGAGCGCGCGCGCCCGGCCTTCGCCTTGCGCACTCGCCGCTGGTCTCGCCAACCGAACTGGCTGCCCGTACCACGGCGCATCGGCCGAGTCTGTTGATACGGGCGCTGTCCGCGCAGGTCGGACAGCAGGCTACTCCCCAAGGGGACGCGCAGTCTAACAGCGCCCAACTGCGGCGAACATCCCTGGAACGCACGCGAAGCTGCAGCTTATCTTGATAGCTGCTGCTATATCGACGGTGGCTCTGCGACGGTTGCACTGGAGACGTGGAGGATGCTCGTCCTTGCCCCCATGCCGTCGCTTGCGATGGCGCTCAGCCGTAGAGCGTGAGGATGCGAATGTGCGCGCTCCTTCAGGACAGCGCCACGGATGTGTCCGCTGTTCCCCCACATGCAGCTACCGATGCATCGCCGCTGCGTGGGGTGGCTTCCGCCGCGCCCAAGGCAGCGAATGGCGCTCAGCGTTCGGCGCGTCGGGACTGAAGTCCCTCCCACAAGTAGGCGCCCAGCGTGCCGCGTGCGCAATGCCAACGTGCGCGCACGCGTCGCATCCGCACCGCTCGCGCCTTTGACAGGCGTCGCCGCGGCTCAGTCTTCTTCTGGCGGCAGCACGATGGCGTCGCTGTCGATGGCCAGCTTGCCGGCCAGCAGCACCGCCTGGGTGCGGTTGGTGACGCCGAGCTTGCGCAGGATCGCGGTGACGTGCGCCTTGATCGTGGCCTCGGACACGCCCAGGTCGTAGGCGATCTGCTTGTTGAG